>NZ_VOZC01000023.1:0-40112 GCF_013419975.1 Acinetobacter sp. YH12041
AAGCACGTAGTGTTCATGGATTTCTAGGAGGGATTTACGCGTCCTTGTGTGCATATCAACTGATCCATAAAAATAAGCCAACAATTCAAATTATGAAGTCATCGGCTTAAGCAGGATTCGGGTTAAATAAACTAATTGCCTTTATTCTGAATATAAAAAAACCCCACTCACCAAATTTTTCTTTTTTCACTATTAAAAATAAAATTCAGGAGTGGAGCTAGATATTACAGTCTTAATAAATTAAGAAAATTCACCCGTTGAGCGTTCTTTGGCCCAGTCACGCAGGATAAATTTCTGCAATTTCCCGGTTGAAGTTTTTGGAATCTCGGTAATCACCACATCTTTAGGTACTTTAAAACGCGCCAGATGTTGCTTGCAGAATTCGATAATCTCTTCTGCTGTGGCAGTTTGTCCTACTTTCAGTTCGACAAAGGCACATGGCACTTCCTGCCAGCGAGGATCTGGTTTTGCCACCACGGCTGCCGTGAGAATAGCAGGATGCTGATAGAGCACTTCTTCCACTTCCAGCGATGAAATGTTTTCACCACCCGAAATAATCACATCTTTAGAGCGGTCAGTGATTTTTGCATAACCATCAGGTTGGCATACTGCCAGATCGCCAGTATGGAACCAGCCACCGGCAAAGGCTTCTGCAGTTGCTTCCGGATTCTTTAAATAACCTTTCATGACGATATTGCCACGGAACATGATTTCACCCATGGTCTGACCATCATGTGGCACTTCCTGCATGGTGTCAGGATCAAGCACTTTCATGCCATCTTGCAGTGGATATGGTACACCTTGACGAGAATGCAGTTGTGCCTGCTCCTGAATTGACAGATCTGACCAGCCTGCCTGAGACGCACAGAGCGCAGAAGGGCCATAGGTCTCGGTCAAGCCATAGACGTGAGTTACATTGATACCGATATTGCGCATGCCTTCAATGATTGCAGCGGGAGGCGCAGCACCCGCCACCATCACTTCTACGCGGTGATCAAACTTGGTCTTTTTCTCTTCAGGGGTATTGATCAGCATCGACAGCACAATGGGTGCACCGCAGAAATAATCCACTTTATGTTCAGCAATGAGTTTAAAGATCAGTTCCGGATCAACTTTACGTAAACAGACGTTCGTACCGCCATTGGCTGCCATGGTCCAGGCAAAGCACCAGCCATTACAGTGGAATAGCGGTAAGGTCCATAAGTAAGTGGCACGTGGCATCATGCCACAGGCAATGATATTACTGGCTGCATTAATATAGGCGCCACGGTGATGGTAAACCACGCCTTTCGGGTTACCTGTGGTTCCAGAAGTGTAGTTCAGGCTAATCGCATTCCATTCATCATCCGGTAAATGCCATTCAAAATTGGCATCGCCTTGAGCCAGCCAGTCTTCATATTCAATCTGGCCGATACGGGTATCTTCACCCTCAAATTCCTCATCAGCCACGTCAATCACATAAATGTCTTGCTGTGGAACCAGAGCCAAAGCTTCTGTTGCAACTGCAGAAAATTCTGGATCGACCAGCAGTACTTTGGTCTCAGCATGTTCCAGCATGAACGCCAATGTTTTGGCATCCAGACGGGTATTTAAGGTATTCAGGACCGCACCCGCCATTGGCACAGCAAAGTGTGCTTCGATCATCGCAGGTACGTTTGGCAGTAAAACTGAAACGGTGTCATTTTTACCGATGCCTAAATTCTGGAGCTGGTGGGCAAACTGACGGCAACGATTGTATTTTTCACGCCAGGTAATACGACGCTTACCATGAATGATCGCATTTTGATTCGGGTAGATATAAGCCGCGCGATCGAGATAGCGTAAAGGTGACAGCGCTACAAAATTGGCAGGGGTGCGCGGTAATTCATCGTATGCCTTAACCATTGTAAAACTCCGTTCTATATTTATTTTTCATATCCTGTTAAAAAAGATATGCAATTCTTGGAAGTCTTGCAGTTATGCTTTAGTCGAGTGCGAATGTATAATTTTAAAAATTTAAATAATTGAATATTAATAAAATTATTTTTAAGCACCGATTTTTTTGAACCTATGGGTTCCCATATTTGCCTTTTTAGGTATTTTACTCTAAATGGGTGTTAAATATAGCCTCAGCCAAGGAATAATAATGAAAATACAACAGGCGGATGCAACATGGCGCAACTGGTCAGGAAGCCAGTACAGTTCTCCTCAAATTTTTGAGCCTAAAGAAATGAATGAATTGCAAAATCTGGTGAAGTCACATGCGCAGATTCGTGTGGTGGGTGCAGGACATTCATTCAGTGCACTAGCTAAAACCGATGAGGTCTTGATTCGTCTGGATCATTTCAAAGGCGTGATAGATGCAGATGAAGCGACAGCTCAATGTACTGTACAGGCAGGTACGCGTTTATATGAGTTGGGTGAATATCTAGCCCCTCTTAATCAGGCTTTGATCAATCAAGGCGATATTGATCAGCAAAGTCTGGCGGGTGCAGTCTCGACCGGTACGCATGGCACGGGAATTGATTTGCCGTGTTTATCTGCTTTCGTTCAAGGCTTTGAATTACTGACTGCAGATGGCGAATTATTGCAATGTGATGAGCAGCAAAATACGGAAATTTTTCAGGCAGGGCGGGTAGCACTGGGCAGTCTTGGAATACTCACCAAAATCACCTTGCAAAATCAGCCGCTTTATAAATTAAAAGAACAGATCCGGTTGTGTTCATTAAAAGACATATTTTCCAATATCGATCAATGGAAACATCAGCATCGACATCTTGAGTTTTGGGCTTTTCTGTATGCTGATCAGGTCATGCTGAAAACGCTGGATGAAACGGATGAATGCATTCAGCCGAGAAAAGAAAGCTGGCCATCAGAAGATAGTTTATTAATGTTGTGCTCGGAATTGACAAGGTTATTGCCGTCTACCAATCCTTATCTGCAAAAGCTGCTCGGTGTTTTTGTCAAACCGACCTGTTTTGTGGATTGGTCCAGTCAGATTTTCCCCACACCGCGTAATACCCGATTTAATGAAATGGAATATCAGATTCCGGTCGAACTAGGCTTGCAGTGTCTGGAAGAAGTGCTGCATTGTTTAAGGCAGCATCGTGTGCCGATGTTCTTTCCGATCGAGTTTCGTTATGTCAAAGCGGATGACATCTGGCTCAGTCCGTTTTATCAGCGGGATTCAGTTTCAATTTCTATCCATCAGTTTTATAAGCAGGATTATCACGTCATTTTTAATCTAGTGGAACCGATTTTTCAGAAATATCAGGGGCGACCGCATTGGGGGAAATTGCATAACATGCATGCCGCATCACTGCACGACTTATATCCAAGATGGGATGAATTTATGGCGCTACGTCAGCAACTGGATCCGCAGAAAAAATGGCTGAATCTCTACTTGAAACAACTGTTTCTGGCTAAGTAGCAGGAGTAAAAGATGCGATCAACTTATTTTCAGCAATTGACTCAAGACCTAAAACAGCAGGGTACAGGTACACCACAACTGATTCTGGATTTGGTTCAGTATCAGCATAATCTGGATGTTGTGCAGGCAAAACTACCTCCGCAGTTAAAGCCTCGTCTGGTGGTGAAATCTCTGTCCAGTACTGAGTTGCTTCAATTCGCTAGTGAAAAGCTGAATACCCAGCGTTTTATGGTATTTCATCTGCCACATCTTCGGGAAATTATCGGAGCATTTGAGCAAGCGGACATTCTACTCGGTAAGCCAATGCCGGTTCATGCAGCGCAGCGCTTTTATCAAAGCTGGTTTGGTCAAATGGACTTAAATACTCAAGTAAATATTCAATGGCTGATCGATAGTCAGGCACGTCTGGAGCAGTATCTGCAACTCGCCCAAAGCCTGAATCTTTGCCTGAATGTGAATATTGAAATTGATGTGGGGCTGCATCGCGGAGGGGTGAACAGTCAGGAGCAGTTTATAGCCCTACTCAAGCTGATTCAGCAGCATCCTTTGTCTCTAAAATTCTCCGGATTAATGGGCTACGATGCGCATGTAGCTAAACTGCCAAAAATTCTTAAAAGTCCTGAAAAAAGTTATCAACAATCACAGCAGATTTATCAAAAATTCAAGAGGACGCTGCAACAGCAATTTCCTGATTTATGGCATGAAAATCTTTGTTTTAACGGTGGCGGCAGTCCGACCTTTATGCAGCATTGCCAGCAGAGTATTTGTAATGATCTGGCTTTTGGTTCCATGCTACTTAAACCCAGCGATTTTGATCTAGACAATCTCTCAGCTTTAAAATGTGCCTTGTGGATCGCCACACCAATTTTAAAAGTGCTGCCTTATAGCCAGATTCCCGGACTGGAAATGCTGAATCATCTACCGCATCAACATAAAGCGCTTTTTGTTTATGGTGGCTACTGGCGGGCTGACTATTATTTTCCAGAAAAAAGCCAGCCGCATATTTTATATGGACGCAGTAGCAATCAGGAAATGGTTCTGGTATCGAAATCTTGCGAACTGAAAGTCGATGATTATGTGTTTTTAAGACCAACTCAAAGCGAAGCCATCATTCCCCAGTTTTCTCAATTGTATGTCTATATCGAAAGGCAATTTGAAGCGTGGCAAACCTTTAGAGAATAAATAATTCTTGAGTGAATAATGATCTTAACTCATTGCAGCTCAAAAGAACTTTTTGGTGATAAATCCTATTTTTATTAGGGAAAAGGTTTAATCATTGGCTCAAGCCGTGTAAAATTCTAGGCGATTTTTTATTTATCCACCGTTTTTATCTTTTGAGGTTCTCCCTCGATCATAATCTCGCGGTGACATGCTCCATGGTACGGGGCATCACTCCTTAAGGATTTCATATGCCAATTATCACTTTGCCAAATGGCGATCAAAAACAGTTTGATCACGCCGTATCTGTGATGGAAGTTGCTCAAAGCATCGGTCCTGGTCTTGCAAAAAATACCGTTGCAGGTCGTGTAAACGATCGTCTAGTGGACGCGTGCGATCTGATTACTGAAGACGCAACCTTACAAATCATCACGCCTAAAGATGAAGAAGGTGTCGAAATTATTCGTCACTCTTGCGCACACTTGGTGGGTCATGCCGTTAAGCAATTGTTCCCAGAAGCAAAGATGGTCATTGGTCCAGTCATTGAAGAAGGTTTCTACTATGACATCTGGATGCCACGTCCATTTACTTTAGATGACATGGCTGCGATTGAAGAGCGTATGAAAAAGCTCATCGATCAAGACTATGATGTCGTGAAAAAAATGACTCCGCGTGATGAAGTGATTGCAGAATTCACAGCCCGTGGTGAAGAATACAAATTGCGCCTGATCGCAGACATGCCTGAAGAAACTCAAATGGGCCTGTACTACCATCAGGACTATCTGGATATGTGCCGTGGTCCGCACGTACCAAATACCAAATTCTTAAAATCATTCAAGCTGACTAAAATCTCTGGTGCTTACTGGCGCGGTGATGCGAAAAACGAACAGCTGCAACGTATTTATGGTACAGCTTGGGCGGATAAGAAACAGCTCGCAGCTTATATCAAGCGTATTGAAGAAGCTGAAAAACGCGATCACCGTAAAATTGGTAAAGCCTTAGACTTGTTCCATATGCAGGAAGAAGCACCAGGTATGGTGTTCTGGCATCCAAACGGCTGGACCATTTACCAAGTGCTTGAACAATACATGCGTAAAGTTCAGCAAGAAAATGGTTACCTTGAAATCCGTACACCACAAGTGGTGGATTTCACGCTTTGGGAAAAATCAGGTCACGCAGCGAACTATGCTGAAAACATGTTTACGACTCATTCAGAGAACCGTAACTACGCTGTAAAACCGATGAACTGTCCTTGTCACGTGCAAGTGTTCAACCAGGGCTTAAAATCATATCGTGATCTTCCAATCCGTTTAGCGGAGTTTGGTTCATGTCACCGTAACGAGCCATCGGGTTCTTTACACGGCATCATGCGTGTACGTGGTTTTACCCAAGATGATGCGCATATTTTCTGTACTAAAGAACAAATCGGTACTGAAGTTGCAGACTTTATCAAATTGACACTAGACGTATACAAAGATTTTGGCTTTGAAGAAGTACAAATGAAGTTATCTACACGTCCTGAAAAACGTGTGGGTGATGATGCACTTTGGGATATGGCAGAAAAATCTTTGGCAGATGCTTTAGATGCTGCTGGCCTAGATTGGGATTTACAACCAGGTGAAGGTGCATTCTACGGTCCGAAGATCGAATTCTCATTGAAAGACTGCTTAGGCCGAATCTGGCAGTGTGGTACCATTCAATGTGACTTCAACCTTCCAGAACGTCTGGATGCCTCTTATGTTACTGAAGACAACGATCGTGATCAGCCTGTGATGTTGCACCGTGCAATTCTTGGCAGTTTCGAACGTTTTATTGGTATACTGATTGAACACTACGCGGGCTTTATGCCACCTTGGTTATCACCAGTGCAAGCGTGTGTCATGAATATTACTGATGCTCAAGCCGAGGCTTGTGAGTCAGTCGTCGCGAAACTTAAAGAAAACGGAATTCGTGCAATTTCTGACTTGAGAAATGAGAAAATCGGCTTTAAGATTCGTGAACGTACTTTAGAGCGTATTCCTTACTTATTGGTACTTGGGGACCGTGAGGTAGAGGAAGGTACTGTGAATGTCCGTACCCGCTCAGGAAAAAATTTGGGTACTATGTCAATCGATGCTTTCGTTGACTTAGTAAAAGCAGCCGTTGCCGAACGCGGCCGGTACATTGTGGAGTAACAGCGATTAAACAGCCTGACCGTAATCAACAGGGCGGTAATAAATCAAACCGTCCTGCCTTGAATGATGAAATTCGTGCTAAAGAAGTTCGTCTTGTAGACGAAAATGGTGAGCAAAAAGGTATTGTAAGCCTTGCGGAAGCATTGCGCGCAGCAGAAAATGTTGAGCTTGATCTTGTTGAGATCGTAGCCAATGCTGAGCCACCTGTTTGCAAAATCATGGACTTCAATAAGCATTTGTTTGATCTGAAACAAAAGCAGAAAGAAGCGAAGAAAAAACAACATCAAGTCCAGGTGAAAGAAATCAAGCTACGTCCTGCGACAGATGTAGGTGATTACAACGTAAAATTACGTGCAATCATCAAATTCCTTGAAGAAGGAAACAAGGTTAAAATTACCCTGCGTTTCCGTGGTCGTGAAATGGCTCACCAGCAACTGGGTCTGGCTCAACTGCAAAAAGTTGAAGCAGACGTCGTTGAATATGGTGTTGTTGAACAAGCACCAAAAATGGAAGGTCGTCAAATGGGTATGCTGCTTGGTCCTAAAAAGAAAAAGTAAGCATCTCTTGATGAAAAAAGCCCTGCATTTGCAGGGCTTTTTTATGAGGTAACTTAATTTTTTATTGAGTAGGGTAGGATTTTCCTGCTTCTACAATCGGAATATTGGCCTCAGTGGGTACATAAATTATTTGTTGAATACGACCTTCACGTAGGGCTTCACCAAATGCACCAATAAATTCCTGCTTGCGATATTCAGGATAATCTTTAGCTGCCTGCCCAACGAGTTTAATAGCTTCTGCACGCAGTTTGGCACTTTCCAGTTCCGCTTTTGCAACTTGCACTTGAATCATTTTAGATTGTTCTGCTTCAGCCAATGCTGCCTGACCATCCATCCCTTGTTTCCAAACTTTATAATGTGGCCAGCCAAACAATAGCAGTAAAATGACAATCAATAAAAAGAACAGCAAGCCCAATAGCATGAATGGACTTAGGGCGTTGCGACGGACATAATTCATAGTGCACCTACGGCAGATTTTTTTATCTATGGTATTTATTGAATGTTTTATTCTGTTTCAGAAAAGCATAGCCGAAATTTTATGTAAATCAACTATATGTGGTGATAGGGGAAAGTCCCAACCAGAACACCATTTTTTAATAACTGCTTTTTATCCTTTGGAATCTGATGAGATAAATTTCTTTCAGCTTAAACCATATAGTTAAAAGTGTTTTTGAATCAGCTTTTATGATCTTAAATTCCAAGCACTGTGCATGGCCTGAATAATTTCTTTAGCTTGCTGACGGGAAAACATCGATAAATGAATCCGGAATAATCTTAAACAGAGCCGGTCGCGCCAACTGGACTGACAAAGAATAAAATCGAGAGTGCCATCTCGCTGATTAATTTGATGAGCGGGAAGTCTGGTTAGCCAGCGTTTGGTACGTGCCTTAATTGAATCATATTGAGGATTGATAAAGCTATAATGGACGGCTTCACGATATAAACACAGGCTGATCCGGTAACCTGCCAAAGTGTAATAAATTGTCCGCGAGGTGATTTTTAGTTTAATGCTATATACCAAGAGCGATAGCATCAGGAAACCCAGTATATAGCCATAAAAGCTTGGGGACTCCTGCCATAAAAATACCAATCCTCGAACAAAACTGGAAGGAGGATCTGGAGTATGAAGGTATAAGGTCATCAAAATTCCAATGGGATAGCAAAGAAGGAGAAGTCCCATATGTTTCATCGTCTGGGCACTTTGATGAAACAGAATAATATCTGATGTGCTCATATTATTATTTTTATAATGAGTGAAAATTGAACACTTTCAAGCTTAAGGATTCTGTCCTAAAAAAGAAAGACCCATTCGGGTCTTTCTTTTGGCAGGTGATTAGCTTTGCTGCTCGTTAGATTCATTTTTTTCAGCTAACAGTTTTTTGCCAATCGGAATCTGACGAGGCAATTTTTCTTCTGGCACATTGCGCTGCAATTCGATTTTCAATAAACCATTTTCAAATTCAGCTTGTTGTACCTCTACATGTTCATCCAGTCTTAAAGACAATTTGAATGAACGGTGGGCGATGCCTTTATGCAGGAATTCCACAGTCGTATCTGAATTTTCTTCCACCGCTTTACCGCTAATGGTCAGAACCTGATTTTCCAGATTGATCTCTAGCTGGTCTTCATTGAATCCGGCAGCAGAAACCACAATGCGGTAATTGTTGTCGCCGGTTTTTTCAATGTTGTAATGTGGATAGTTCGGTGCCTCACTTTGCATTGCATAATCAAAAAGGTCATTAAAGCGGTCAAAACCGATACTACGACGGAATAGTGGGCTAAGACTGAAATTGCTCATTGATCTTACCTCCTGATCTCAGAAAAGTTTTTTAAACAACATGCAATTCTTCAATATGAACTCAGTGATTAGAAACAATTTCCTGAATAGATCATTGCTCTATTTCTAATATAGGATTGAGGCGAAGCTTTTCAAGCCTCAAGATTTAAAAATATTTGAACCCATCTTGAGCTAAAAATAATGCTTTGAATTTAGCGATTTTACTGCTGAATCTATAACAAAATATGCGGAAGTAAGGCTTTAAATCATGCTATAACTAGATCAAATTTCAATAATGTCATGTAAAAACGAAAAGGTAACAGGTAATAACATGATTGATCTCTATTATTGGGGAACGCCCAATGGCCATAAAATTACCATCGCATTAGAAGAAATGGGCTTGGAGTATAAAATTTTCCCGATCAATATTCTGGAAAATGACCAGTTTCAACCTGATTTTTTACGTATCTCTCCAAATAACAAAATTCCTGCGATTGTGGATCAGGATGGCCCGCGTGGTGAACCGATTTCAGTCTTTGAATCTGGCGCGATTCTGCAATATTTGGGTCGTAAAACCGGCCTGTTTTATCCGGATGATGAGCAGCAACGTGTTGAAGTTGAGCAATGGCTAATGTGGCAAATGGGTGGCTTGGGTCCAATGCTGGGGCAGAATCATCACTTTAGCCGTTTTGCTCCTGAGCGTATCCCGTATGCCACTGATCGCTATGTCAATGAAACCAAGCGTCTATACGGGGTTCTGAACAAACAGCTGATTGGTCAGAAATATGTAGCTGGTGAGTATTCGATTGCGGATATGGCTATTTTGCCATGGGTGCTACGTCATGAATGGCAGCAGATTGATCTGGCTGATTATCCGGAAGTACAGGAATATGTGACACGCCTGACTGCGCGTCCAGCGGTGCAAAGAGCGTTAGCAATACAGGTCAGATAAGTCTGGCCTTTGTGCTAAACTAGATAAAAGTAGATTAAACCACCTTTGGGTGGTTTTTTATTGGGTGAGTATATGAAAGATTTTTTCCTGAACTTTACTAAAATCGTGGAAACGAATCCTCGAATTTACTGGAGTATTATTTTCGGTATCGCAGCTTGTCTGCTGCTGTTCGTTGCTGAAATTGTGCATGTGGATCAGGTGATCAGTGCCTTGAATACCAAAGATCGTCAGATTTTAAATACAGCTCTTGAGCCGATCACCCAGAAATATCAATGGTCACGTATTTTGGTCATGGTTATGGCTATAGTCTGGGCGAATTGGGAATATCTTAAAGCCAAGAAAAAACTGGGTTTAAGCCGCTAGTCTCGGGATGTCCCTGTTTCTGCTCTTTCTTGCCGCTTTTGGTGCAGCCACTTTATTACCGCTGCAGTCGGAAGCGGTTTTGCTGGGTTTATTATGGCAAGGGAGCTATTCGGCGGCCTTGCTCATCATGATTGCAAGTGCTGGAAATATCTTGGGTTCCTGTGTGAACTGGTATCTGGGGTTCAAGATTGAGCAATATAAGCATAAAAAATGGTTTCCAGTCTCTGAGCAGCAGATGCTGAAAGCCCAAAGTACCTATCAGAAATACGGCTATTGGTCATTATTGCTGAGCTGGGTGCCGATTATTGGCGATCCAATTACGTTAATTGCCGGCTTGCTCAAGGAAAATTTTACCCGTTTTATTTTGATAGTCAGTATTGCCAAAATTGGACGTTATCTGTTTGTCTATTGGGCGTATGCGATGTTTTAAAAAAGAGGCATAAAGCCTCTTTTTATTTGTATTCATTATTAGTGCGCAGGATTTTCCTGATTAAAGATCCTACGTGCATCAGAACTAAAAATTACTTTTCAGTCCCTTTGGTAATATCAATTCCAAACAGATCCTTGGTTCTCGCCCAGCTGATGGCAACCACCAGTAGGGTCATGCTGCCACCAAACACTGTAGCCATAATCGTACCCATATATCTCGCAGCCAGACCAGACTCAAAAGCACCCAGTTCATTACTAGACGAGACAAACATGCCGTTTACTGCAGCAACCCGGCCACGCATATTATCGGGTGGATAAATCTGTAAAATCGTCTGACGAATCACCACTGAAATACTGTCACAAGCCCCGGTCATGGCAAGAGCAAACAGAGATAGCCACATCGAGTTGGAGAAAGCAAATAGTAAAGTAAAGACACCGAAACCTGCGACTGCAAGCAGCATATTACGCCAGGCATGTTGCGTAGGCGGAAAGCGGGTCAGGACAATCATGGTTATCAGCGCACCAATGGAAGGAGCAGCCCGTAAATAACCCAAACCCTCTGGACCAACTTTTAGAATATCTTCGGCAAAAATCGGTAAGAGGGCAATCACCCCACCAAACAGCACCGAAACCAGATCTAGAGAAATCGACCACAATACAATTTTACTGTTCCAGATGAAGCGGAAACCATCGCCCAGACTATGCAGGACATTTTCAGTTTCAATTTTAGGAAAATCGCGCTTTTGCAATAAGTTAATCAGAACAAAACAGATGCTGACCAGTACTGCGACAGTTAGAAGACTGGTTTCCCGACCTAAAAACGCCAGCATAAAACCACCGAGCATCGGCCCGATAATTACACCACTTTGCCAGCCAATTGTGGTCCAAGTTGCACCATTGGCATAGAGTGCACGTGGAATCAGAAAGGGTTTTAGTGAAGTTGCTGAAGGATTATAAAAGCCACGAATGGTACCCAGGCAGAAAATGACGGCATAAATTCCCCAAGATAATTGACTGGTGCTGAGGTTTCCCAAACCGTGATAATGAAACAGTGACCAGAGAATGACAGGCATCGGAATGGCAAAAAATAAACAGATTTTCATAATAGTCTGCTTATTAAAACGATCCGCAACATATCCACCCCATAAAGAAAGGGAAATAAATGGAATCGCCTCTGCCAGACCAATCAGTCCTAAGGTCAGCGGGTCTTTGGTAATCTGATATAGTGAATAGGCAACAATAATTTCCTGAATCAGAATGGCTAAAGTCAGGCAAAACTGATTTAAGGTAACAATAGAAAAGTCTCGATAACGGAGTGCGGCAAATGCATCGGGCTGAATGTGCATAAAGAGCTGTAACTGAAAAAATTGACAAATTATAAAGTGATATCGCAAGCAGTATATAAATTCATCATTCAATTCTTATCGTAAAAAATGCTAAGTTTGCAGATTCATCAAGAAAAAAAGACTATTGCTTTTGTTTTAAGCAAAGATGCATTAGAATATCGGCTCCCTTACCTGCAGGGCGTTCTTGCAATGGTGCAGACGTGCCGAACAGGTGTTCAAAAGAGGTTGTTATGCCTAAGATGAAAACTCGCCGTGGTGCAGCTAAACGCTTCAAAGCGACTGCTAACGGTTTTAAGCGTAAACAAGCGTTCAAACGCCACATTTTGACCAAAAAATCTGCTAAGCGTATTCGTCAATTGCGCGGCTGTGTAATGGTTCACGTAAGTGACGTTGCTTCAGTTCGTCGTATGTGCCCGTACATCTAAGGAGATTATAAATGGCTCGTGTAAAACGTGGTGTACAGGCTCATCGCCGTCACAAAAAAATTCTTGCTCGCGCTAAAGGTTACTATGGTGCTCGTTCACGCGTTTACCGCGTAGCGTTCCAAGCGGTAATCAAAGCTGGTCAATACGCTTACCGTGACCGTCGTCAGAAGAAACGTCAATTCCGTGCTCTATGGATTGCGCGTATCAACGCTGGTGCACGTCAAAACGGTTTATCGTACAGCCGTATGATCGCTGGCTTGAAAAAAGCTCAGGTTATCATCGACCGTCGCGTACTTGCTGACATCGCTATGCATGACGCAGTTGCGTTTGCAGCTCTAGCTTCTAAAGCTAAAGATGCGTTGGCTGCATAAGTCTTTATGACTTAGAAAAAAGACCGCTTTTAGCGGTCTTTTTTTATCTCTGTCTTTTTTATTTTTTGACGTTCAAATCAGTCTTTAAAGCCCAAAATAATATCCAATCAAACAGATAATCACCGTAATAATAATCAGGGTAATCACATTGCCTGAATTGGATTTAGCTGCGTCATGGGGCTTATGTGCTTTAGAAACTTTGACCGCGCGATCCTCAGTATTCATCCCTGCAAAAGGATCAGGCGTCACTTTAGGAGTGAGTTGTGCGGTTTTATAATGATTGGCCACTTTCACAATGAACTTGGCACTGATTTCATCGATTTTTTGTGCAAAGTGGCGCAGATTTAATTGCTGCTCTGGATTCAGTACCTGACCATCATCGTTATAAGGGTGTTGAATCTTCGTCTGAATAAAATCACTTAATGCATCCAGACGGTACAAGGTCTGATGAGCATAATCAGATGAATAATCCGTTGGTATTAAAGCAAGATGACTCGGATTTTCTGCATGAGACTGAATCGTTGGGGTAGTACCGTAATAAGGCAAACCAGTATAAGCAGGCTCAGTGAATCCTTGAGCTAAATGATGTTCAAATAATTCCTGTTCGGTATAGGTATGAATATCATCCCAGTTTGGTTGTACCAGATCAGCATCAATTCTTTTGGCCAGTTTATTATTCAGTTCATAACGCCAGAATACTTCATGACGTAAAGGCGACTGTTGGGCTTCTGGTGCTTCATAATCATTATCAGCGGTATACCATTCAGCCAGTTCCTTACCGATCATCCAGGCGGTTTTACCTTGAGCATGATGACTGATAATCACATGAGCCAAAGGAACTAGCTCAACATTGGCATTAGGGTTATTTTCATCTTCCAGTAAATGTGAAGAATGTAGACTAATACGACGAACACCTTGTTTTTTCAGTCCTTCTAGCCAGATTTGAAAGTGCTGTGCCAGTAAATGCTGGGAAATCAGATCTCGAAAAGTTAAATGGTGCTGATTAAAAATGGAGTGATTCAGCCAGCGGCTGAAACTGAGATCCTGAGTTAAAAACTCATTGCCATAAGTGACGAGGGTCAGTTGCTGTTTCCAAATTTGATCGAGTGCCATAGTGATTTGATCTGATTGATATTATGTTTATCTTATACTTTTTATAATTCATGATGCTATTCTAATTTTCATTAAAAGCGCACTTCATCAACTCGCCTAAAAACTGTTAGAATATGGGGTTTTTAAAAATATTTCTAACCTGTTGCTTTGAGAGTTACTATGTCACTGGAAGCCCTGACCACTGAAGCGCTCGCTGCGATTGCAGCAGCTCAAGACCTTGCTGCACTTGATCAAGTACGAGTGCAATTTACGGGGAAAAAAAGCCAGCTCGCGGAACAATCTAAGTCGCTGGGGAAAATGGATCCTGAACAACGTAAAGCGTTCGGGGCACAAATTCACGCAGTTCGTGAAGCCATCACAAGTGCTTTGACACAACGTCAGGCTGAACTGCAAAAAGCTGCACTAGAACAAAAGCTTGCTAGTGAAACAATTGATATTACCTTGCCCGGTCGTGGCCAACAGGTGGGCAGCATCCACCCAGTGACCCAAGTACAAGAACGTATCTGTCAATTCTTTACCAAAGCAGGGTTTACAGTAGCAACTGGTCCAGAAGTTGAAGATGACTATCACAACTTCGAAGCATTGAATATTCCGGGCCATCACCCTGCACGTGCCATGCACGACACTTTCTATTTTGATGTGAACCATCTGCTACGTACCCATACTTCGGGTGTACAGATCCGTACCATGGAAACCCAGCAGCCACCAATTCGTATCGTGTGCCCAGGCCGTGTATACCGTTGTGACTCTGACCAGACGCATTCACCAATGTTCCATCAGATCGAAGGCTTATACGTTGCTGAAAATACCAGCTTTGCTGAATTGAAAGGTTTATTGGTAAACCTGCTAAACGAATTCTTCGAAAAAGATTTGAAAGTGCGTTTCCGTCCGTCTTATTTCCCGTTCACTGAGCCAAGTGCTGAAGTGGACATTATGGATGAGCGTGGCAAATGGTTAGAAGTTTTGGGTTGCGGTATGGTGCATCCAAATGTACTTCGCGCTGCGGGTATTGATCCAGACAAATACAAAGGCTTTGCATTTGGTTTAGGTGTAGAACGTTTTGCAATGTTGCGTTATGGCATTAATGACCTGCGTATGTTCTATCAAAACGATGTGCGTTTCTTACGCCAGTTTGCTTAAGAGATTTGATAGCCTCTTCTTATAAAGTTGAGTGGCTAAAACATATTAATTTTTAGATTTAAAAATCCCCCTAAATCCCCCTTTGTAAAAGGGGGACTTACACGAAACAAGATAGGGTGTGGGATTTCCCCTCTTTGAAAAAGAGGGGCTAGGGGAGATTAAGGAAATGAATGTATGAAAATTAGCGAAAATTGGCTGCGCACATGGGTTAACCCAGCCATCGATAGCGAAAAACTGTCTGACCAACTGACTATGCTGGGCTTGGAAGTAGATGATTTGTCTCCAGCCGCAAAACCCTTCACAGGTGTGGTTGTGGGTGAAGTCCTGACTGTCGAACAGCATCCTGATGCAGATCGCTTACGTGTAACGACTGTGAACATTGGTTCAGGTGAGCCTTTGCAAATCGTGTGTGGTGCACCGAACGTACGTGCCGGTATGAAAGCACCAGTAGCTACCATCGGTGCAGTATTACCAGGCGATTTTAAAATCAAGAAAGGCAAACTGCGTGGTGTTGAATCACAAGGTATGCTATGTGGCGCTTCAGAAATCGATCTTGAAGACAAAATTGATGGTCTGTTAGAGCTTCCTGCAGATGCACCAGTCGGTGTAAATGTTCGTGAATATTTAGACCTTGATGACAACGTGATTGATATCAGCATCACCCCGAACCGTGGTGACTGTTTCAGCATTCGCGGGATCGCACGTGAAATTGGTGTAATTAACCAATTGCCTGTCACTGCACCTGAAATTAAAGAAGTTGCAGCAACTCTTGCAGATGAGAAGAAAGTCGTTGTTGAAACTGAAGGTTGTGCACGTTACCTCGGTCGTGTGATCAAAAACGTCAATACCAAAGCACCAACCCCTGAGTGGATGGAACGAGCTTTAGTACGTGCCGGTATCCGTCAGCACAGTATTCTGGTCGATATTACCAACTATGTATTAATGGAACTGGGTCAACCTCTACATGCATTTGATGGCGGTAAGGTTCAGGGTTCAGTGCATGTGCGTCAAGCCAAAGCAGGTGAAAAACTGGTTCTATTAAATGAACAGGAAGTGGAACTGCAAGACGACGTGATGGTAATCGCAGATGATGAAAAAGCATTAGCGATTGCAGGGATTATGGGGGGCCTGTCTTCATCAGTAACTGATGAAACTACTGAAATCTTCCTGGAATCAGCATTTTTCGCGCCATTGCATATTGCTGGCCGTGCTCGTCGTTTCGGTCTGCATACTGATGCATCACAACGTTATGAACGTGGTGTAGACTTTGAACTTCCTATGATCGCAATGCACCGTGCTTCTCAGTTGATTGCTGAGCTTGCAGGCGGTGAGTTTGGTCCAATCATTGTAGCTGAAAAATCAGAGCTGTTACCAAAACGTGAAGCGATTGAGCTAGAACAAGCTCAAGTCGATCAATTATTAGGTTATACAGTTGAATCAGATTTCATTACAGATGCTTTAACGCGTTTAGGTTGTGAAGTGACTGTAAAAGCTGAAGGCCAGTGGTCAGTGGTTCCTCCATCACACCGTTATGATATGGCAATTTACCAAGACCTGATTGAAGAAGTTGCCCGTATTCACGGTTATGACAATATTCAAATCAGCTTACCGGTCATTGATGTGAAGTTGGCGAAATATGAAGATCAATTCGAACTAACTCAGCTTCGTCAAACAGCCGTGACCTTGGGCTATCAGGAAGCGATCAGTTTCAGTTTTGCTGACCTGAAACTGGAAAAACAGTTAAATCCAGAAGTTAATCCATTGGCATTGGCGAACCCAATTTCAAGCGATTTGGCAGTGATGCGTTCAACTTTACTGTCTAGCCTGATTCCATGCGTACAGTACAACGTTAACCGTCAGCAAAACCGTGTACGTTTCTTCGAACTTGGTCTGCGTTTTGATTACCAGAATGCGGCTTCGATTCATGATCTAAAACAGATTCCAACTTTTGCATTGATTGCTACCGGTTCACGTACGCCTGAAACCTGGCATGGTAAAGTACAGCCAATGGATTTCTTTGACTTCAAAGGTGACATTGAGGAAATGCTGGCAGCTGCGCGTCTAAATGTGGAATATGTACGTTCTGAACGTAGCTGGTTACATCCTGGTCAATCTGCTGAAATTCTAGTGAATGGTCAATCAATTGGCTACTTAGGTCGTTTACATCCGTCGCTGGAAGATGAGCTCGATTTGGCGACGACTTGGGTCGCTGAATTAGATCAATCGGCTGTTTTGCAAACTTATGTATCTAATTTTACAGAATTATCACGTTTTCCATCGGTTCGACGTGATATTGCGCTTTTAATTAGTGATAAGATTAATGTTAGCGAAATTCAGGGACTTATCGAAAAAACAGGTGGAGAGCTTCTAGGCTCGACATGGTTGTTCGATGTGTACACTGGACAAGGAGTAGAAGAAGGGAAACGCTCACTGGCATTTGCACTTCTCTGGCAGCATCCAAGCCGTACACTGGAAGATGCTGAAATTAAATCAGGTATGGATAATATCCTTCAGGTGTTGGAAAACACTTACCAAGCGACATTGAGGGCTTCATGACAGCATTAACAAAAGCAGAAATGGCTGATCATTTAAGTGAGCTCACGAGTTTAAACCGTCGTGAAGCTAAACAAATGGTCGAGTTGTTTTTCGATGAGATTAGCCAAGCGCTAATCTCGGGCGAACAAGTAAAATTATCGGGTTTCGGTAACTTTGAGTTACGTGATAAGCGCCAACGTCCAGGCCGTAATCCGAAGACGGGTGAAGAGATTCCGATTTCTGCACGCCGTGTTGTTACGTTCCGCGCGGGGCAGAAGTTCCGTCAACGTGTGGGGAATGAGCAGATCAATTGATCTGCTTTTTTTCATTTAAAAATTTTATTTTTTTAATCTTTTATATTTCTAAACAAAAAAAAGAGAGCCAAAGGCTCTCTTTTTTGTACTGAATAATCGTAAAGATTATTGAGCAGCAGCTTCAGAAGCAGCAGTAGCTTGAGCAGCAGCGTCAGTAGCAACAGCAGCAGCAGCGTCAGCTTCAGCAACAGCAGCAGCGTCAGAAGCAGCAACTTCAGAAGTAGCTTCTACAGCAGCAGCGTCAGCAGCAGCTTCAGCTTCAGAAGCAGCTTCTACAGCTTCAGATGCAGCTTGGTTAGCGTCAGCAGCAGCGTCGTCAGCTTTTTTAGCACAACCAACGAAAGCTAAAGTAGTAGCAACTGCAGCAGCAATAGCGATTTTTTTGAATAACATGGCATCACTCTCTAAAAAATTGAGATTAAAAAAAACCAAAGTCAGGCTGTAATATGCTTTTATTATTCCTAATAGTGTTAGGGACTAACAACGCAGGAGCAGTCTAACTGGTCTGCAAATATGCTATCACTGCGCATTTTTAATTGCTACTAGGGGAGCATCAAAAACAGCGAAAAAACGATAAAAATTAAGGGTTTTTTAACAGAAAATAACAATTAATTGGAAGATATAGATTGGAGAAAGGCTTATTAAGCTTATAAAAATTATACAGTTATTTATTTGTTTATTTTAATAATCAAAAACTTAAAAATAAGTTTACAGATATCTCATTACATTGTTTCATTGTGTAACATGCGTCAACCATAAAAAAAGGCCACCTTGAATGGTGACCTTTCCGATAATTTTAGTTCGATGCTTTGCGTTTCATTTGATCAAAGAAATCATCATTGGTCTTGGTTTCTTTCATGCGGTCAAGCAAGAATTCCATCGCGACCAGTTCATCTTGGGTATGCAGAAGTTTACGTAGAATCCAGACTTTACGAAGTTTGTCTTCGGACATTAAACGTTCTTCACGACGCGTACCGGATTTCTTAATATTCATCGCAGGGAAGACGCGTTTTTCCGCAATACGGCGATCTAGCGTGATTTCCTGGTTACCTGTACCTTTGAATTCTTCGTAAATGACTTCATCCATTTTACTGCCGGTTTCAATCAGTGCAGTAGAAATGATAGTAAGAGAACCGCCTTCTTCGATATTACGTGCAGCACCGAAGAAACGTTTTGGACGTTCAAGTGCATGTGCATCTACACCACCAGTTAATACCTTACCTGATGAAGGAATCACAGTGTTATATGCACGTGCCAGACGGGTAATCGAATCCAGCAGAATCACCACATCTTTCTTGTGTTCAACTAAACGTTTGGCTTTTTCAATCACCATCTCAGCCACTTGAACGTGACGGGCAGGTGATTCATCAAAGGTAGAAGCGACCACTTCACCGCGAACGGTACGTTCCATTTCGGTGACTTCTTCAGGACGTTCATCAATCAGAAGGACAATCAGGAAACATTCAGGGTTATTACGAACAATCGATTGAGCGATGTTCTGTAATAGCATGGTTTTACCAGCTTTCGGTGGTGCAACGATAATTGAACGTTGACCTTTACCAATTGGTGCCACCAGATCGACGACACGTGCAGTTAAATCTTCAGTCGTACCATTACCAAGTTCCATCACTAATTGTTCAGTAGGGAACAATGGAGTTAAGTTTTCGAACAAGATCTTGTTACGTGAATTTTCCGGGGTATCGTAGTTAATCTGATTGACTTTAAGCAAAGCAAAATAACGCTCACCTTCTTTAGGCGGACGAATGGTTCCCGTAATGGTGTCACCGGTACGCAGGTTAAAGCGGCGAATTTGTGATGGGCTGACATAG
This sequence comes from Acinetobacter sp. YH12041, assembly GCF_013419975.1. Lineage (NCBI taxonomy): Bacteria > Pseudomonadati > Pseudomonadota > Gammaproteobacteria > Moraxellales > Moraxellaceae > Acinetobacter > Acinetobacter sp. YH12041. The sequence continues at coordinate 19,893 of NZ_VOZC01000023.1, forward strand.
ATATCGTCAGGACCTGCCAAATAAGAGCCTGCTGCAGAGCGTAAGAAGCCAAAACCATCTGACAAAATTTCTAGAACGCCATCACCAAAAATCTCTTCACCATTCATCGCATGGCGTTTTAAGATGGCAAAAATAATGTCTTGCTTACGGTTACGAGCCATACCTTCAAGGCCCATAAACTCGGCAATCTTGATGAGTTCGCCAATCGGTTTTTTCTTGAGTTCGGTTAAATTCATAGGTGGTCAGATAGAATCAAAGTTCTAAGGTATAGGTTAGAAAGGGAGTAACATTCGGCCGCATATAAGCATTCAAACGAAAGCAATTGAATTTGCACAAGAACAATTCAGAGGTCTGTTTGATTGTTTCAAAGAGAAATGTGAAAACAATTTCTATTGCCGAGCGGCATGTTATGTAATGTGTCTTGTAAGAAACTGACAGGATTTAGCATCCTTTATCTCTTGAAGTTGAAATATAAGAGAGAAACAGGTTTTTGTCAATTTATAGACGAAAAAAATACGCAACCTTTGGTCGCGTATTTTTACTATAGCATTTTATGCTTAGATGTTTTGATCAATAAATGCAGTCAATTTAGATTTTGGTGCTGCACCGACTTGAGTCGCTACGACTTCACCATTTTTAAACATCAATAAAGCTGGAATGTTGCGGATATTGAAATTCACAGCAGTTTGTTCGCAAGATGTTACGTCAACTTTAACAATTTTCACTTTGCCTTGATATTCATCAGCCAATACTTCAAGTACAGGGGCAATAGCTTTACATGGCGCACACCAGCCAGCCCAGAAATCAACCAGTACAGGAACGTCTGATTGAAGAACGTCTGCTTCGAAGTTTGCGTCAGTAGTGTTTACGATGTTGCCAGACATGGAGTGCTCCAGAATTAATTTTATAAAGATAACTATAATTATTAGTATTACATAGCCATCTTTAACAATGTAGGGGAATCTGTAAATTTTCAAGCTTTAATGTTGTTTTGTCTAATGGATGATCACGATAGTCACCATCGCCTCATACAATTGTCCTATAAATGAAAAAAATAATTACGCGAAATTGTCCTGACAAATGGCTTTTAAATTGCATGGTTGTGAATTACTCTAAGCACAATTCTTAAAAGGTTTATTTCTAGAATGTCTGATTTTTTGATTGATGAAGAATTACTCGCAGCCATCGATATGGGATCAAACAGTTTTCATTTGGCGATTGCCCGGGTGGATCATGGCGAAGTGAAAAAAGTCGCATCAATGTCAGAAAAGGTTCAACTTGCTGCGGGACTGGATGAAAATAAAAATTTGACTGAAGCCGCACAGCAGCGCGGTTTGGCTTGTCTGGCCCGTTTTGTCGGACGCTTGGGATCGGTACAACCGAACCGTTTACGGATTGTGGCAACGAATGCTTTGCGTCAGGCCAAAAATGGTCATGAATTTATTCAGAAAGCAGCTGAAATTTTACCAAAACCGATTGAAATTATTGCTGGTCGCGAAGAAGCGCGTCTAATTTATCTCGGTGTGTCACATACCATGGCCAATACTGGCCGTCGTCTGGTGGTAGATATCGGTGGGGGTTCGACTGAACTGATTATTGGGGAAGAATTCGAACCCATTCATACCGAATCTGTGCAGATGGGATGTGTGACTTTTACCAAGAAATTCTTTGCTGATGGTGAAATCACCCATAAAGCATTTGATAAGGCAGTGACTGCGGCACGTAAAGAAATTTCAGGCATTGCCAATACTTATAAATCTGCCGGTTGGGATGCAGTCGTTGGTTCGAGTGGTACGATCAAAGCCTGTCGTCAGATCTGTGTCAATATGGGCTGGAGCAATGATAAAGAACAGCTCACCCGTGAAGGTCTGGAAAAACTTAAAGATAAATTATTCAAATATAAGCATGTTTCGGACATGGAGTTTGAAGGTCTGAAAGATGACCGTCGTGCAGTTTTACCTGCAGGAATTGCCATTTTATATGCAGTATTTGATGTACTGAATATCCCACATCTGGTCTATTCAGATGGCGCATTGCGTGAAGGCGTGATGTATGACCTCTTGGGTCGTTTCAAGCATGAAGATATCCGTGATCGTTCTGTTCATGCCTTAATTGGTCGTTATAATGCCGATGCCAAACAGGCCGAACGTGTAGTGCAGACTGCGCAAAAACTGTTTGATGATGTGGCTGGTGATCTCGGCCTGTATAGTGAAGACAGTGATTTACTCCGTCGCGCCGCTTATTTGCATGAAATTGGTTTAGCGATCAGTCATAGTGGTTATCACCGCCACGGTGCCTATTTATTGCAACATTCTGACATTGCCGGTTTTTCGCAGGTAGATCAGAATTATTTGTCACATTTGGTCGCACACCATCGCCGTAAATTGCGCGCTGATGCCAAGCATGATGTGATGAAAGTCGGTGGAACTAAACTTTTACAGCTGTGTTTGCTGTTGCGTCTGGCGGTTTTGGTCAATCACAGTCGTAGCGATGAGATGCTTCCTGCCATTGAACTCAAGGTCAAGAATGCGCAACAATGGCAGCTCAGCATTTCTGGTGATGCCAAACAATGGCCATTACTGATTGCTGAACTGCATGATGAACAGGTGCAGTTTAAAAATTGGGAGATCGAGCTCTCGGTTCAATCTGAACAATTTGTTAATTAATACCTTTATAGGGATGAAAACGGTTGACCTATGAAAAATAAAGCTACCCCATCAAAAGCATGGACGACAGTACAGATTGCTCGTCATCCGGAACGTCCACAATTTCTGGACTATGTAGGTGAAATATTCACTGAATTTGATGCTTTGCATGGCGACCGTCTCTATGGTGATGATGGCGCAATGATCGGTGGTCTGGCACGTTTCGATGGACAACCAGTGATGATCGTGGGTCAGCACCGTGGTCGTAGTACCCGTGAAAAATTACAGCATAATTTTGGGATGAGTAACCCGGAAGGTTACCGTAAAGCTCAGCGTCTGCTGGATATGGCGGAGCGTTTTAATCTGCCAGTCTTTACCTTTATTGATACCATGGGTGCATACCCGGGTGTGGGTGCGGAAGAGCGTGGTCAGGCTGAAGCGATTGCGTCAAGTTTGGCACAACTTTCTAATCTGAAAGTGCCTGTAATTGCTACAGTCCTGGGTGAAGGTGGTTCAGGTGGTGCACTCGGGATTGGCGTGGCAGATCGTGTAGTGATGCTCTCTCACAGTATTTATTCAGTGATTTCACCAGAAGGTTGTGCATCTATTCTGTGGAAAACCGCAGAAAAAGCGGAACAGGCCAGTGAAGCTTTGGCATTGACTGCTGAAAAATTACAGAAGATGGGCATTGTTGAATACGTTGTTGATGAAGGTGAAGGTGCACATCTGGATCCGGATGAAGTCATGTACCAACTGAAAGCAGTCCTGAAAGAAGCTTTAAATGAACTGCAAGCAATGGAACCACAAGCACGATGCGAAGCACGTTACCAACGTTTAATGAAGTTTGGCAGCGACAATTTAGGTCTGGCATCTTAAAGCAACTGCAGGAATTTTCTGCAGAAAAAAAATTTCTAATCGGATGCAGTGGCGGCGTAGATTCTATGCTGTTGCTGCATCTGATGTTTTTTTTGTGTCCGGAAAAAATCCGCGCGATTTATGTTGATCATCAATTACAAAGTATCAGCAATGAATGGGGCGCTTTTGTCCAGCAACAGTGTCAGCAACTAAATATTCCTTGCATCATTCAGCCTGTCCATGTTGCCAGCGGCAATCTGGAATCACAGGCTCGCCAATCGCGGTATCAAGCTTATTTACAGCATCTTCAGCCCGATGAAATTCTGGTCTTAGCCCATCATCAGCAAGATCAGGCAGAAACTTTAATGTTGCGCTTACTTTCTGGGGCAGGGATTGATGGTCTGGCTGCCATGAAAGCGATCGATATACGGACAGATTTAACCATCTGGCGGCCACTACTGGATATTTCCCGTGAGCAGATTTGCCAATGGGCAGCAGATTTAAATATCCAGAATATCGAAGATCCGACCAATCAGGATACTCATTATGACCGTGCCTGGGCACGTCAGGTGCTGTGGCCAGTATTAAGTCATCGCTATCCGAAAATGCAGTCTGCCTTGGCTCGTACCAGTGAACTGATGCAGGATGCACAAAACATTCTGCAAGAAGTATTAGAGCAGGATCTCAAACTCTGTGGTAACGCCGAAATTCTCGATCTATCTTCATTCTCAAGTTTATCCAAAGCACGGCAGCGTCAGTTACTCTCGGTCTGGATGAAGGGCGAGGGACAATATCGTCCCTCTCTGGACATGGTTGAGCGTGTACAGGCTGAAGTAATTGGAGCGAAACCAGATGCTCAAGCAGCGCTGCATTGGTCGGGTTATTACTATGTGCGTTATCAGCAGCAGTTGCATCGCCTAAAAGCTGAAGTTTATCTGGTTGACCAACAATCGACTGTAGCCGAACAGCAGATCATTTTACAGAATAAAGATCAGGTTCATCTTCCTTCCGGTCAATTCATGATTCAAAGGGCTGAGATAGGATTATCTCCCACTTTATTAGGACAACCCTTGTATTTACGGCAACGGAAGGGGGGTGAAAAAATCCATCTCTATGGACGGGTGGGACACTGGCCGCTCAAAAAAGCTATTCAGGAAGCGCAAATATTTCCCTGGACTCGGCATACTATTCAAATATTAAGCACAGATAATGTTATGCTAGGCGTGTTTACACCTAAAGGATTTTGGTTAGCTCAATCTGCATATTGTGAAGCAGGGGGATGGCTACCCATTTCGGTTTCTTCAACTTTAGAATTCAACGACGAGCATTAAACATGAGTGCAGCTTTAAATTGTAATATTAGTTTTATTGGTGGCGGTAATATGGCTCAAGCCTTGATTGGCGGGCTGATTTCGCAGGGGTTGCCAGCAATGCGTATTACAGTTTCTGATCCGGTTGAGAAAGTACGCTCACTTCTTGCAGAAAAAGAAGTCAATGTCACCGATGATAATATTGCTGCTATTAAAGATGCGGATATCGTCCTGTTTGCAGTCAAACCACAGGTTTTAGCTGGTGTGTTAAAACCACTTCAAGGTTTACTTGATGGCAAGCTGGTGATTTCAATTGTTGCGGGTGCCGAGATTGCAACACTATCTGCGCTATTGGGTACTGATCGTATTGTCCGTGTGATGCCGAATACACCCGCATTGGTACAGACTGGTGCACATGGTTTATTTGCCAATGCAGAAGTTGGTAATGATGACCGTAAGCTGGCGAGTCAGGTTTTGGCTTCTACCGGTCTGACAATTTGGGTAAACTCAGAAGCTCAGATTGATGCCGTAACTGCAGTCTCTGGTTCAGGACCTGCTTACTTCTTCTATATGATGGAAAGCATGATTCGTGCAGGCAAGAATTTAGGTCTGGATGAAAAAGTAGCTACTGCATTGACATTGCAAACTGCTTTGGGGGCAGCGCAAATGGCGATCACCAGTTCGAATACACCGGCAGAGCTGCGTAAGAATGTAACATCTCCGAATGGTACAACTCAGGCGGCATTGGAAGTGTTTGATCGCGCGCAGATTTCTCAGAATATTCAGGCAGCGCTTGCTGCTGCGCAAAAACGTAGTCAGGAACTGGCCCAAGAGCTCAGTGACAATAGCAAATAATCTATCAGTTTAATTTTTAGGAACGTTCAAGTATGGGTGCAAATTCTGCGCTAATTTTTGGCATTATCATTAACGTCGCGATTTTGCTCGTATTCTTCCGCTTTTTAATGCAATTGGCCGCGGTGAGTCCTTATAATCCTGTCGTTCTATCTACTGTCAAAGCGACTAAAATTGTAGATGTGTTTGGGCGTATTTTCCCAACTGCAGGTAAAGGCCGGGTGAATACTGCTGCACTGGCACTTTTGGTCGTGCTGTATTTGCTGAAAATTTTTGGCATCATGTATTTGTCTGGGGGAATGCCAAATGGTCCAATCCATTTGCTTATTCTAACCTTCGTTACCATGATGCAGGATTTGATCCGTTTCTGTCGTTACCTGATTTTTGCAACGATTATTTTGAGCTGGGTGGTGATGTTTACCCAATCCCGTTCACCTTATATTGAGGTAGTTCAGGAACTTGCAGAGCCATTATTGGCACCGTTCCGTCGTATTATGCCGAATATGGGGATGATCGATCTGTCTCCAATCTTGGCAATTTTGGCATTGATCGTAATTGAAATGATTATGAACCAGGTGGCAATTGTGTTGCTAACCGGCCTTTAATCAGATCCCAAAGAAAAGGACGCTTAGGCGTCCTTTTTTATTTCAAGAAAATTCCCTCTTCTTGTAGGAGAGGGTTAGGGTGAGGTCTATAAATTTAAATAACCTCTATCCCAACCTTCCTCCTAAAAGGAGGAAGGAGCTTTAGTATTAATGCGCTTCATCCCAGTTCATGCCTTTACCGACTTCCACGACCAAAGGCACAGAGATTTCAATCACAGATTGCATCACTTCAGCCAGTTGAGGAGCCAGTTCATCTGCAATCGCTTCATCGACTTCAAATACCAATTCATCGTGGACTTGCAGCAGCATTTTGGCTTGATCTTTAGGCAGCATTTTATCAACTTCAATCATTGCCATTTTAATGATGTCTGCAGCCGAACCTTGTAATGGTGCATTAATCGCCGCACGTTCAGCAGCTTTACGGACCATCATGTTACGCGCATCGATATCTGGCGTATACAATCGACGACCCAGAATGGTTTCGACAAAGCCTTGTTCCAATGCCACCTGACGGGTACGCTGCATATATTCATAAATCCCCGGATAACGGCGGAAATACTGTTTGATATATTCCTGTGATTCCTGACGAGTGAAACCTAACTGACGGGTCAGACCAAATTCAGACATGCCATAGAGCAGGCCGAAGTTCACGGCTTTGGCCTGACGACGCTGATCATTGGTCACTTCTTCGAGTGGGATGCCCAGAACTTCAGCTGCGGTACGACGGTGCACGTCCTGTCCATGGTTAAAGGCATCTACTAGCGCATCATCCTGAGATAAATGTGCCATGAGACGCAATTCAATCTGTGAATAATCCGCTGCGAGTAAGACACGACCTTCAGGCGCAATAAAGGCCTTACGAATCTGACGTCCGATTTCCGCACGAATTGGAATGTTCTGCAGGTTTGGATCGGTTGATGATAAACGACCGGTTGCAGTCAGTGCCTGATGGTAACTGGTATGCACACGATGGGTCTCATTATTAGCCTGTTTGCATAGACCATCGGTATAGGTACTTTTCAGTTTGGACAGACCGCGATATTCCAAAATCAGTTCAGCAATCGGGTGTTCCAGTTTTTCCAGTACACTTTCGCTGGTACTGTACTGACCGGTAGAGGTCTTTTTACCACCTTTTAGGCCCAGTTTGTCAAACAGAACTTCACCGACCTGCTTAGGGGAGCTAACATTAAACGCTTCACCGGCTATTTCCGTGATCTGATTTTCCAGATTCTGCATGGTTTGAGCGAACTCACAACCGAGCTGATCCAGGAAAGCCAGATCCAGTCGGATGCCATTTTCTTCCATACTGGTCAGCACACGCGCTACAGGCATTTCAATATTGTACAGAATATTGACCAGTTCAGGATAAGTCTGCAGCTTTTTGCTGAGTACTTCAAACAGGCGATAAGTCACATGCGCATCTTCTGCCGCATAATGCGCTGCAGTTTCGATCTCGATTTTATTGAAAGTTTTTTGTTTGGCGCCTTTACCCGCCACCTGTTCATAAGTGGTGGTTAAGTGGCTTAAGTACAGACGGGCTACATCATCCATACCGTGGCGAGTGGCAACTGAGTTCAATACATAAGAAGCCAGCATGGTATCAAAATACCAGCCCGCCAGATGAATGCCGTGATTTTCCAGAACATGCGCATCATATTTCAGATGGTGGCCAATTTTCTGAATGGCTTCATTTTCTAGAATCGGTTTGATCTGAGCCAGAATTTCTTCACGATTGAGCTGTTCTGGCGCACCTTCATAATCATGTGCTAGTGGTACGTAATAGGCATCCTGGGCATCAAAAGCCACCGAAAAACCGACAATCTGTGCAATACGATAGTCCAGACTGGTGGTTTCAGTATCAAAAGCAAAGCGTTTTTCAGTGTTTAAACGTTCAAACAGCTTACTCCAATCTTCCTGAGTCAAGATGGTATGATAAGTCGCCTCTCCGAGCTGATCGTTATCACTGCTCAGTGTCGCCTGCTGGTCATCAGCTTCCTGAGGTTCAGGTGCTGCTTTGGCAGTAATCGATTGGGTAGCCTGTTTATAATTACGGTTATTGGGATTATTTGGATGATCCAGTGATTGCAGCTGGTTACGGAATTCCAGTTCAGTATACAGATTACGTAAAGCTTCTACATTTGGGTCCTGAAGTTTCAGGTCATCATAAGTGAAGCTTAAATCCAGATCGCAAATGATGCTGGCCAACTGATGATCCAGTGCAATGCCATCGGTATTGTCTTTAATATTCTGACCCACTTTACCTTTGATCTTGTCGACATTTTCCAGAATGCCACCAATCGAGCCATATTCATTGAGTAATTTAGCTGCAGTTTTCGCCCCAATCCCAGGCACACCCATAATACCGTCTGAGGCATCGCCCATCAGGGTCAGATAGTCAATGATCTGGTTTGGCCATACACCAAACTTTTCAAAAACCCCATCAACATCCATTGGTTTTTCTTTGAAACTGTCTTCCAGGGTCACTTTATCAGTCACCAGCTGTGCCATGTCTTTATCACCAGTCGAAATCAGCACCTGATGGCCTAAAGCTTCAGCACGTTTAGCCAGTGTACCAATAATGTCATCCGCTTCCGCACCTGGCAGCATATGCAGGGGAATGCCCAAAGCACGAATCAAGGCATGTAAGTATGGAATTTGCTGTGACAGTTCTTCCGGCATGCTCGGACGGTCACCTTTATAAATAGGTGATAGCTCGTGACGGAAAGTCGGTTCAGGCGTGTCGAAAATCACCGCCATATGGGTTGGCTGGGTACGGCGCATCAGTTTTTGAATAGCAGAAATCGCACCACGAATTGCATTGGTGTGCAGACCGGTTGACGTGGTTAATGGTGGTAGTGCATGAAAGGCACGAAATAAAAAGTAAGAGCCATCGACCAAGACAAATGGTGGCATGTAATCAATTCCTTATTCAAAAAACAGTTTTATTGTACGTGATTTTTACTGCACTCGCAGGGGCAAGTCGGTTTCTACAGCTTAGCGAATATCGGGTGAAGATGAAATAAGCAGTACAAGCTGTTGTATGATGACATGGTTAAGGAACGAGAACGAGAAGAATGACGGCAGGGCAAAATGAATTGCGTATGATCTGGCTGATTAGTCTGGTAATTGTGGGGATAAGTGCATGGTATCTGGAATTGCAGATCGTGACTTATCTCACTGGTCTGGGTTTCCTGATCAGCGTGATGCAATATATCAGTGCTATTGAAGCGCCCGTGCGGGATCTGGCAGCACCGACGCAGGTGATTGTGCCAGCCAATTCTAAAATACCGCTGTATATTTCTTCTATTATCGCCATTGTCGGAGGCGTGACTGAGCTTAACTGGCTGATAGGGATCGGCATTACCGCCTGGATTTTCTTTCTATTACGCTGGTTACAACGTTTGGAACGTAACATTGTCCAGTTGCAATCTCGTTACCGGTCAGCAGATCAGATACATCCAGAAATCACTCAACCAGATATTCCTTTACCCATTGCTGCTCAAGCTAGTTCAGATCAACCACAATTGCTGGATCAGATCCAGCAGTGGATTTTTCGAGGAAATCCGGTCCTTAAAGCTGCGATCGCGATTCTGGTCATTGGAATCATTTTATTACTCCGTTTTGCGACAGAGCACTGGCAGCTGAGCTTGGCGGTGAAATTAGGACTGGTCGCTTTATCTGCTGTTGTTGTGACCGGATTGGGTTATACCCTGATCGCTAAAAACCGCAGTTTTGGTCTGGCACTGGAAGGCTTGGGATTAGGGGCACTATTTCTGACCTTGTTCTTTGCCTATTACAATCTGGTGATTGCCACCTTGCCACTGGCAGCTCTGGTGTTTTTGGTCATTTTGGCAATTACGCTGTACTTAAGCTTGAAACAGGAAAGTATTGAGCTGGCAGTCATGGCCTTATTCATTGCCTATCTGGCGCCGTTTACCTTACCGACCCGGGATGCTTCTGCGGTTGAGTTCATCAGTTATTATCTGCTGATTAATATCGGCGTGCTGTTACTCAGCAGTTTGCGGCCTTGGAAAATCCTGAACCAGATTGCCTTTCTGGTCACAGTCATAGTAGGTGGGATGTATAGCCTGATTCATGGTCATACATACGAGCGTTATACCATGACCGCTCTGATTCTGGCACATAGTGCGGTATTCATCTGGCTGGGCTTTCGTTTTAGCCAGTTACTGGCCCGGCAGGATCTTTCGCGTTTTCGTTTAAAACCGATTCTGGATCTTGTCCTGATTTTTGCTGCACCGATTACCGCATATATTTTCCTGTATCTGATTCATTTCAATCAGCCTGATCAGAAGCTTTGGCAAGCCGGGCTTAGTCTGTTATTTGCCGGGATATTTGCAATCTGTTGGACTTTAGTGCGTCGTAGAGAAAGTATTCAGGTCATTTCCCAAAGTTATCTCAGCTTGATGCTGATCTTTCTGGCTTTGGTTCCACCCATTTTATTGACAGAGCAGTGGAGCGTAGTGGGTTGGGCGGTTGAAGGAGCACTGATTTATCTCTGGGCATTGGAAAAGAATATTCGGGTTGCGCATTATCTGAGTATGGGACTGCTGATCATGGCAGGCTTCAGTAGTGTTTACTATCTGATTGAGCTTAATCCCACACCGCGGAAAATTTTCTGGATTCTCAGCTTCTGTTATGTCGCCGTCGTCTTCCTGAGTCAGCTTAAAGCCAAATATCGCCAGCAGCTTAATAGCTTAAGTATCAGTTTTCTGAGCACTCTCAGTTTTGCTTCGACCCTGATGTTGTTTGCCTTGCTTGAAGATGAGTTTGCTCATGAACAGGCTTATATTTATAGTTTATTCAGTCTTGGACTGGGTTATACGGTTCTAAGTGAAATCATACAGCGCAAGCATCAGGAATGGTGCTGGTTATTGCCAAAATGGAGCGGTCTTACGCCATTGGTGATCATTGCGATTTTGCTGGCTGTTGATTATAGCGAAAATGGGATTCTGGTCTGGCCAAGTGCTTTGGAGCGTGGAATCTTTGCACTTTCATCATTATTGCTGGCTGCTTTATGGTTAAGACCGGTGAAAGGAATTGATTTATCCAAAGAGTGGATGAGCTTTGGGGTATTTGCTAGCCTGACTTTGGCTAGTGTATGCCTAATACCGAGCATGCCTTATCTCAGTATGGTAATTCTGCCTTTGGTATTCTGGTTCTGGTGTTATCGACGAAAAGAAAATTCAGAGTGGCGCTTACTTTGGCAGAGTAAAAACTGCTTAGTGTTAATGGGAGCTTGGTTAATATGCTCACAGCTGTTTAACCAGCAAGCTTTCCAATATTACTGGTTACCTCTATTCAATCCATTTGATCTGATCAGTCTGGCCATGCTTGCCAGTTTCCTGTGGATGCTGTTGCAGCAGATTCGGGCAGGACACGATCGCGGGATGATGTCGGTACTGATGGTACTAAGCCTGTTATGGCTGTCGAGCTATATTGTATTACGGGCCTTACATATCTATCTGCAAACACCATTCAATAGCCTGGAATTGTGGAGTAATGCCACAGTACAGTTAAGCCTGACGATTCTTTGGGTATTGCTGGCCTGGGCGACTATGTGGACGGCTACGCTAAAAAGGCTTAAACCGATGTGGATTTTAGGAGGCAGTATTCTGGTCATTGTCAGCTTGAAGCTGGTGTTATTCGACTTATCTCATACCGGTACACTGACGCGTGTGATTTCATTCTTGCTGGCCGGTGGGGTCATGCTACTGATTGCGTATATTGCACCGATGCCGGATGGGGAGAAAAGGGTTTGAATCTAAATTACTAGATTTGAGCGTTAATTTAATCTCCCCAAACCCTGAACGAGCTTAAAGCACTGCTTTAAGCGATGTGTAAGAGAAAGACAGGCTTTTTATGACAGTTCCTCCCTTAGTAAAGGGAGGTTAGGAGGCATTTAGAAAAAGTTATTTTAAATCCGGCTCTCTCTTCAGCTCCTTTTCATTGGCATATTGATCAATATCTTCATTTTCCAGTGGGCGAGCCAGTGGATGATCAACAAAGCCCATTTTCGGTACCGGAATTTCAATCTGGTTATCGAGAAAGCCATTTCGGATTCGTTCCTGCATCTCATCGCGGACTTTTAGATAATTTTCCTGCTGACACCAGATCGCAAACAAAAGTTCAATCGAAGATTCACGGAAGGCGGTGACTGTAACAGCCGGTTTTGGATCGGCAAGAACCAGTGGATATTTATTGGCAACATCCAGCAGTACTTCACGCACTTTGATGATGTCTTCATGGAAATTAATAGCCAAGGTAATCGGAATACGCCGGATTGGAAACTTGGACAAGTTGTGTACCGGAGCCCGAATCAGTTGTTCGTTCGGCAAGCGTACATAAATATTGTCTTGGGTAAGTAGTTTAACCGAGAGCAGATCAATCGAAATCACTTCACCTTCAACGGTATGTCCACGAATCAGTGTAATCTGAATGGTATCACCGACCTCAAAAGATCCTTCACCGATCAGGAAGATACCGCTGATCAAGTTTGACGCTGAAGTCTGAGAAGCGAAACCCAGTGCGACGGTTAAAATACCCGCTGCACCAAGGAAAACACTGAGTTTAAAACCAGCTTCCTTCAAACTTGCCATCACAAACAGCAGGAAAATAAAGTAGAAAATCCCGCGGCGCCAGACCATTTGCTGATGCGCATTAAAGCGTATACCAATAGTACGGATAAAAGCATTTGAAAAAAAACGTGCGATCAGGAAACCAATAAAACAAAGCACTACCGCGACGACAATTTCAGTCAGGCGATCGGTATTAATATTGGTAAATACTCCCTTGAGACTGTTGGTGACTTCGGTTGGAATATTCGAATTTGGCATCACACGCTCTTAGAAAAATGAATCAAACATATTAAATAAATTTCCCGCCGGATCACGCGGTGGGTGTAAATAATCCACTTCACCCGCATTGGGCGGGGTACGGTTTTCCACCCGGATCCGGGGTGGGCGATCCAGACCTTCATGCAAAACCTTAATCTGCGAGGTCCACAGACGTTCAGTGCTGGCACTATAAAAGAGAGGCAATGCAGGTACTGGAACATTCATCCGATCGAAACGCAGTTGCTGCTGACTGGTATTATGAAACTCAATTGGAGTCACAGCCCGGAATGCACGAGGACGTAATTGTTGCAATTCAGTCCGGCCATCGACTGCGGTAGCATAGCAAATTTCACCGGAACGGTGATTTGGCCCAAACCAGGTATCTTTCGGTAAAATCACTGGAAGATCAAAAATCGGTTCACGTTGACCTTCGACAAAACCGGCAATCCATAGCGGGGTGCTGATATAGAGGGTTCCACGTTGTCCAGCCGGAATATAAATCGGATCAACCGGTTTAATTACTACGGAGCGATTCGCCAGACGCGGCATAAGCTGTAACTTGCTTTGGGTAGATTTGAACATATAGCGTTCAATTTTCACCGGTGTCGGAAATGCAAACAGTGGATCATTAATCTGATGCCATTGCTGTTCATAATCGTACTGCACCGTCGGACGATAATATTCCAGTCGCCATTCCTGCAAACCTCTGGTCAAACGAAACAGCAGAGAGCCAAATTGCCAGGCCTTGGACTCGTTAATTTCAAAACTTTGCTCTCCCCACCATTGAATTCTGGGAGACTGCAGGTTTAATTCCTCTTGATCTTGCGGCAATGTTGGCATCCTTTCTTGCTAAATCTTTGAAAACATACTTCACGCTGTCATATGCTTAGAGTACACTCAATTTAAATTTTTTCATCATTATTATAATCTGCGATGCAAGTACTGAAACAATTACAAATCCCGTATAGCTTTGCGAAACGTCATGGTGTGCTGTTGCGTTATGAGGGGGATCAGGCTTTTATTGTCCGTCGTGACAATACGTCTATGCTTGCATTACAGGAAGCACGCCGTTTGCTGGGTCATCCGGCCCAGTATCAACATTGTACAGAACAAGAATTCAATCAGTTACTCAGTTCCAGTTTTGCCGGCGATAGCGGTGAGTCACAGCAGGTGGCTGCCGGTCTGGAAGATCATCCTGATTTATTAAGCCTTGCCGATTCGGTTCCTGAAGCCGAAGACCTGATGGATCAGGAAGATGATGCGCCTATTGTCCGTCTGATCAATGCCTTGTTGTCGGAAGCGATCCGTGTTGGCGCCTCAGATATCCATGTGGAATCTTTCGAAAAACGACTTTCCGTACGCTTGCGTGTCGATGGGCAGTTGCGTGAAATTGTGCAGCCACGTCGTGAGCTGGCGCCATTACTGGTATCACGGATCAAGGTCATGGCCAAGCTGGACATTGCAGAAAAACGTATTCCTCAGGATGGACGTATTTCCTTGCGTCTGGCAGGGCGTGAAGTCGATGTCCGTGTTTCAACCTTGCCATCCTCTTATGGGGAGCGGGTGGTGATGCGATTGCTAGACAAACAGGCTGGCCGTCTAAATATGACTCATCTGGGCTTGATGAATAACGATTATGATCGACTCAAGACCCTGGTGCATCGTCCTCATGGCATTATTCTGGTGACTGGACCTACCGGTTCGGGTAAGACCACTACCTTATATGCAGCACTTTCTGATCTAAATGATGGTTCCAAAAATATCCTGACGGCTGAAGATCCGGTGGAATATCAGTTAGAAGGGATTGGTCAGACTCAGGTAAATACCAAAGTCGACATGACCTTTGCTCGTGCTTTAAAAGCCATGTTGCGTCAGGATCCGGATGTGGTGATGGTCGGTGAGATTCGTGATCTGGAAACCGCAGAAATTGCAGTTCAGGCCTCACTGACAGGTCACCTGGTATTATCAACGCTGCATACCAATACTGCGATTGGTGCAGTGACCCGTTTAAAAGACATGGGAATTGAGCCATTCTTGCTATCCAGCTCCTTAATTGGGGTAGTTGCTCAGCGTCTGGTACGTACCTTATGTCCGCATTGTGCGACCTGGAAGGATGCGGATGCATTTGAAAAGAATCTGTTTGAACATATTGAGCATCCACAGGATTTAAGATTACCTCAACCGCACGGTTGTGAACGGTGTGGTAATACCGGCTTTAGTGGACGTACCGCCATTTATGAAATTGTACCGGTTGATGAGCATATGCGCCGTCTGATTCATGGTAATGCGGCTGAATATGAGCTGGAAACCTATGCACGTCAGCAATCTGGTTCAATTCGTGATGATGGTTTACGTAAAGTGCTGACTGGTAAAACGACTATTGAAGAAGTTTTGCGTGTGACCAATGAGGCGGCAGAGTAAATTTTTATTCGTTGTGATAGGAAGGCGCAGTTTTCTTAAGTAAATATCTCAAATGATTATTTTTCTATTAAATAGCACAAAGCAATTTTGATTAAAATTTTATAAGAATAATCAGCTCTATCCTGAAATGACTTCTGATTTTTCAGGATAGAGAGTGGAATGCTTATGTAGACTTAGGTGATGACATTCAAAGTAACATCAATATTGTTTCGGGTTGCATTTGAATAAGGACAAACGATGTGTGCGGCATCGACCAGCTTTTGAGCTTCGTCCTGTTCCATTCCTTCTAAATGAATATTTAAAGTCACTTCAATGCCAAAACCGGTAGGAATCGGACCAATGCCAACTTCACCTTCAATATAGGCATCTTTGCTAATATTGATTTTATCCCGGTTGGCAACAAACTTCATGGCACCTAAAAAACAGGCTGAATAACCTGCAGCGAACAATTGTTCAGGATTGGTCCCGCCACCTGGGCCACCCATTTCCTTGGGCACTGCCAGTTTCACATCCAGAATCTGATCGTCAGAGGTTGCACGGCCATCTCGACCGCCTGTAGCTTTGGCACGTGCGGTATATACTGCTTTTTCTAATGACATGAGAGTATTTCCTGCTTGTTCTTTTATGGAACTTCTATGCTCCATAATTTCTAGGGAAGAATAAGCAGGGATTTTGTTAATTTATGCAAGCGAATGAGAATGCGGTAAAAAGTCTGACTTAAGAGAACTTTAGTAGCTTGCGATGCTGCATGAGTGGCATAGACTCACGCACTTTGGCCTGCCCAGTCAAATCAAAATCAACCGTAATAATCTGTGCGCCTTCCGCATGCACCATATCGAGAAGTTGACCACGGCTGTTTGTGGCAGCGGCATGTCCCCAAGTTTGACGTTTTTCACCATGCCAACCCTGTTGAGCAGCACCGAGAACTGTGCATTGGGTATCCATAGCACGTGCTTGCAATAATAATTGCCAGTGCATTTGGCCAGTGGTGTAAGTAAAGGCAGATGGCGCAGTTAAAATATTCGCGCCTTGGGCACGTAAATGAAGCGCAAGTTCAGGAAAACGCAGGTCATAGCAGACCATCATACCGATATTGCCAAAAGGTGTTTTCGCAACAACAACATCGGTACCTGGTTCAAAAAATTGGGATTCCTGATAGCCACCAACAGCATCACCGACCTGTACATCAAAGAGGTGAATCTTGTCATAGCGGGCTTCAGTTTTTTCTGGGCTAATACACAAGCTAACGGTACGAACTCGGCCATCTTCAATAATCGAACCATCAGGACGATAAGGACAGGGTAAGGTCCCAGCCACAATCCAGGTTTCGTATTGATGGGCAAGCTGTTCAAGACGTTGTTGAATGCTCTCGAATTGAGCTGCAGTTTCGCGCTGCTTACCAGCAGCAAAACAGACGAAATTTTCAGGAAAGACAATAAGCTCAGCACCTTTTGCTTTACTTTGTTGAATTAATGATTCGATGGTCATGAAATTTTGCTCAATTTCATTTTGGGAATTCATCTGTGCAACAGAAAGTAAAGTCATAGGGATTCCTTATTGTGTGTTCATACCTTTTGTTCAGACACTTGATCTAGATTATCTTGTTCTTTTTGCAACTGTTTGACCAAGGGCTCAAACATATTCTGGTTGCTCTGATTTAACCGCATTAAAGTCTTGTGTGCATCTAGAACAGTTTTCAGCATTGCTTGATGCGTCACATGTTCTTCCATCAGTTTACGCGTACATACATTTGAATCACCGCAGTAATCCAAAATGACAAAGACCTGCCCCAAGCCCATACTGTTGGCCAGAGTCGTGATATCAGAGTTAGTCGACAACATCACCGCCTGGATCTTATGGAGCTGCTTAAGTTTAAGTCCTAATTTTGCTAGGACACCCAGTACAGTGCTGTCAATAAAGCTGGTTTCAGTCAGATCAACAATTGCGCCAACAACGTTGTCCTGCTGCTCAAGTTTGTTCAGTAATTTGTCTAGACTAATACAAGATTGGGCCCGCACTTCGCCGATAAGCTTAAAAATATGCGTTCCATTCAAGCTTGCATATTCAACATGACCTGTTGACATATAAATGCCATTTGCAGAGAAGGATATTAAATTATCCCATAGGGTCTACGGATACTCAAGTAGCTGAAAGTCGCAATCAAATTAAGTGCTTATAAAGCTTGTGATTATACTACTATTTCACTCTTATAAAGCTGAGAATGGCAATATCGTCGGCAACATGTTCGGGTGCTTCGAAGGATTCGTTCTGTAAGTGATGCAATAATTGGGAAAATTGTTCATTCAGACCGCCGTTAAACGGCTCCAATGCTCCATCTGAACAGATAATAAATCGTGCATTGCGGCTGAGGATATATTCATTTTCTTCTACCTCAAGGTCTTCAGTGAGGCCAAGAGGAAAGCTGCTGGATGACAGGATTTTAGGTTCCTGATTCGGTTCAAAGATAATCGGAGGAGGGTAGTGGCCAGCACTGGACCATTTCAAGACATGACTTTCTAGGTTTAGAATTCCGGCTATCATGGTGATATGTTTTTCAATATTTTCCTGAACCAGCATCCCGTTCAGCTTCTTGATTAGCTCACGAGGTGTTTTCGAACGTCCATGAAAAGCCGCCATCCAGGACGTTAATAAACTGCTGGTAACGCCATGACCAGAAACATCCGCAAGATAGAAAATGACTTCTTTATCGCTGATTTTCCAGTAATCGTACCAATCGCCAGATAGATAAGCAGAAGGTTGAAAATAGGTTTCAACCGCATAATTGGTTAATTCAATTTCATTCGGTAGCAAACGTTTTTGTAGCTCTGCCGCAGAAGGAAGATCACGACTATCCTGATTACGCTTATATTGCGCATCAATTTTTTGTAATGCGATATCGGGTTGTTCAGGCAGTTTATTCCAGATCCAGCCTGCCAAAGCGCCTTGTTCCCAAGCTTGTGCCAAGGCTGTTCCTTCATTTTCCAGCGCTAATACTACAGTCGGAAGGTTCCACTTGTATTTCAGATAATCATGTACATCTGCAATGGCAATAATCGTTGCATCGTACAACTCGTGATCTTCCAGCTTGATTACTTGAACATGCGGAAGCTTCTCAAGCACTTGATCTAAATAAGGAATATCGCGAGTAGGTTGAATGAAATACATAGACAGGTAGTTCGATCCTGGGATGAGTTATAAGATGTACTATAACAAGCAAATGATTGCTAGCGAACGGTTTTCGCTAGCAAATCATCATTGAGCTTAGGTTTCAAAGGTCATCACTAGAAGATTCAGTCTCATTTTCATCGAAAGATTCATCTTCAAGATTTTCATCATCGAAGTCATCTTCAAGGAATAAAGATTCCTGTTCCAGACCTTTTTTCTGGGCGATCATATAATTGGTACGTTGCAAATAAATATCGCGAATTTGTGCATAACGATCACCTGTTAACACACCTTCAATATCAAGTAATTCTGCACGATTATCAATTGCACGCCAGAATTGATCACCCCAATACAAGCCTTCATCATCTTCAAGAATATATTTCTGTGGACGGGTCTGGCTATCGACTGCCATACCGAAAGTATCACGCACAGAACTTGGGCCTAGGAACGGTAACATCACATAAGGACCGGAAGGTACACCGTAATAACCTAGCGTAATCCCGAACTTTTCATCTTCATGATCCAGTCCCAGACGACGGGCTGGGTCTGCCAGACCTAAAGTAGTTAAGGTATTAATGGTAAAACGGCCCAAAGATTTTGCTGCACGAGCAGGACGGCCCTGAATCAACTGGTTTACCGCATTCCATGGTTCACCTAAATTGCTACGGAACTGGGTATAGCTGCCACGCACATCTTGAGGAACCTTTTCCTGATACTGAACCGCAATGGGGCGAACAACTGCCTGATCGATTGCATTATTAAATTGATACACCTTTCTATTCCAGCCCTGGAAAGGATCTTTAACTTCTTCAGCCTGTGCAGCACTAGCATCGACTTTTAGCTGGGTTTGCAGGTGACTCACTTTAGAAGATATTTTTTCTCTGAGTGGAACCGTAGCAGTAGTAGAAGATTCAGTTTCTATTTCAGTCTGTTCAGCCTGAGTAGTGTCTTCAGCAAAAATTAATGGGCTAGAGGCCAAAGAAAATAAGCATAAAGATAAATAAATAGAGCGATGCATAAGGAAACCCCAAAGCCTTGTTTTGAGTATAGTGGCGTTGTTTAACCCGGAATAATAAACTGTATTACTAGGAATAGGCGTAATTTAAGCAAAATTGTATAATAAATGAATAAAAACTTCATAAAAGGCTAAAAATTAGACATGCGGTAAGATTTATTTGAAAAAGGTGTTGCAAGCTCCCTGAAATACTGTAGAATGCATATCCATCGGCGGTTATGAAGATTAAAACTTCTGATAAAACAGTAACTTAGCATGAAATGGTTAAGTTGGGTTTTAGAAAGAAAGTTTAAAAATAATTTTCATTACTGGTTGACTTTCTAGAGATAGAGAGTAATATAGCCGACCTAGCTTGCTACTGACGAAGTAGTGAGAAGATCATTAAGAGATTATGAAGAACAACTTGTGTGGATTTTTACTGGTTGATTGATCGAAATTATTTTCATTGATTGATTGGTTTAAATTACTCGAAGTTTATTTGAGCGAAATTTAAGTCAGA
>NZ_VOZC01000024.1:0-32052 GCF_013419975.1 Acinetobacter sp. YH12041
ATTTAGGAAAAACAGGTTGGACAGTTCAACGTTTACTCAGAATAATTCAAGTGAATTTGTTTGAAAGAAGAACTTTAAAAGCTTTATTTTCACCCGATAAAATACCCATAAAACAAGAGGAAGCTCAAATGAGCTTCCTCTTGTGAAAAATTGTGGGACAGCAGTGCGCCTGAGCGTCCTTTTTTATCTATCCAGATCAGTCAAACAACCGATCAAAGAAAGATTTTTTCTTTGGAGAAGACTGGCTGCCCTCATCTTCCATGGTCGCTTGCAACTCTTTCAACAGTTCACGTTGACGTGCAGTCAGGTTCACTGGTGTTTCTACAACAACACGGCAAAGCAGATCACCTTGCATGGTTGAACGTACTGGTTTCACGCCCTTACCACGTAGGCGGAACAGTTTACCGGTTTGCGTACCTTCAGGAATTTTCAGGCTGACACGACCATCTAATGTCGGAATCTGAACTTCTTTACCCAAAGCTGCATCCGCAATTGAAATTGGCACATCCATATACAGATCTGCACCGTCACGCTGGAAGATTTCGTGTTCACGTACCACGACTTCAACGTATAGATCACCTGATTGGCCATCACGAATCGCTTCACCTTTACCAGTCAAGCGTACGCGGTCGCCATTGTCCACCCCGGCTGGGATAGTAACTTCTAGGGTTTGCTGACGGTCAGATACACCTGATCCATGACATTTATTACATGGGTTCTTAATGATCTTGCCCTGGCCACGACAGGTACTACAGGTTTGCTGTACCGAGAAGAAACCTTGCTGCATACGTACTTGGCCGGCACCATGACAGGTTGGACAGGTTTCAACATCGTTCGGATTTTTAGAACCTTTACCATCACAGGCGTCACATGGTGCTGGTGCAGTAAAAGTAATGGTTTTCTTAACGCCTTTGACTGCTTCTTCAAGCGTCAATTCCATCACATAGCGTAAGTCTGAACCACGGCGTTGACGTTGCTGGCCACGGCCCCCCCCACCAAAGGCTCCACCGAAAATATCCCCAAACTGGCTGAAAATATCTTCCGCACTGAAACCACCGAAGCCGCCAGCACCACCGCCCATACCACCTTCAAAGGCTTGATGGCCCATACGGTCGTACATGCTGCGTTTTTCGCTGTCTGACAGAACTTCATACGCTTCTGAAGCTTCTTTAAACTTCTCTTCAGCTTCAGGATTGTCCGGGTTACGGTCTGGATGATATTTCATCGCCAACTTACGGTAGGCTTTTTTAATTTCATCATCACTAGCGGTTTTAGAGACGCCCAAAACCTCATAATAATCACGTTTAGCCATGTCTGGCGATGCTCCTCACGGAATTCTATTTAATATTGACTGTGGTCTAAAATTGGGGTTAAACCCAGCTTTACAAGGGGAATTCTGAAAAAAAATTGAAAGCTTAGAATACGGCTTTGTTTTGAGAAAATTTGAAGATACCTTTGAACCAGGCATTAATGAGGAAAATAATGGCAATAAAGCTGAATACTACACCTGCGACTGTGCAGGCTTTTACCCAAAGCTGGCTATCCCAGGCGAAGAAAAATAATGGAATGAACCAGAGCGCTGCAAAAATCGCGAGTACTGAATAAATTACAATATTACGCATGATCCAGAGTGCCTGTGCCTGTAACCAGACTTCGGCATAATCGATCTGGGTCACCTTACGTGCATACCAGTAGGCGAATATGCCGCTTACCACTGTAAATAAAGCAAAAAACATGAAGACATAAGCCATCGCCACGGAGCGTCGCATCTTGGTGAGTGTGTCTTGAGTCATGTTTAGTCAACCTTAGTGTGCGGCCCAGCACAAGTGAGTTCCGCAGCAGTATGTCTTTTTTGAATTATTAAAAAATCAGGTACTACTATATTGAAATTTTCAATATTTCGCACCTGAAATTATGACAAATTTAAACAGAATTTAAACTTTTTTTCACTTTAAACCATTGTGCATATAAGGCTGGCAGGAAAAACAGCGTTAATAGCGTTGCAACGATCAATCCTCCCATAATGGCAACCGCCATTGGCCCGAAAAAAATGCTTCTGGATAAAGGAATCATGGCCAGAACGGCAGCCAGTGCAGTCAGGACAATCGGACGGCAACGGCGCACTGTGGCATTGATAATTGCATTCCATTGCGACTCACCGGCCTGAATATCCTGTTCAATCTGGTCAATGAGAATCAATGAGTTACGCATGATCATGCCTGACAAAGCAATCGTACCCAGCATGGCCACAAAGCCAAAAGGTTTATTGAAAATTAACAGGAATAAGACCACGCCAATAATGCCCAATGGCGCTGTCAGGAAGACAATAAAGGCACGCGAGATACTTCTAAGCTGGATCATCAGCAAAGTCATCACCACCGCTAAAAATAATGGCATACCCGCATTCACTGAGTTCTGCCCTCGCGCAGATTCTTCAACTGTCCCGCCTACCTCTATTAAATAGCCACTTGGCATTTCTGATCTGAGCTGTGCCAACTGATCTTTCAGCTCGTTGACCACGGTTGCCGGTTGCAGTTGCGTCCGGATATCAGCCCTTACGGTAATGGTCGGCAAGCGATTCCGATGCCAGATCAGGCCTTCTTCAAAGCTATATTCGATCTTGGCAATCTGGGCCAGAGGAACTGAACTCCCATTCGTGGTCGGTACTGCCAGACTACTCAGTGAACCGACATCGACACGTTCAGCCTGATCACCCCGTAAGCGGATCTCAATCAGCTCACGTTTCTCACGGTACTGATCAATCGCAGTTCCAGAAATTGAGCTATTCAGGAAATTGGCCAAATCGCTACTGCTTACTCCCAACTGACGGGCACGATCCTGATCGATATCCAGTTTAATCACTTTACTTGGCTCGCCCCAGTCCAGATGCACATTAGTAGTATTCGGATTATCTCCGACCGTTGCTGCAACTTTCTGTGCCCATTGACGGACTAATCCCAGGTCTTCACCCGATACTCGGAACTGTAATGGATAGCCGACGGGTGGGCCATTTTCCAGCAGAGATACGCGGGTACGGGCTTCTGGTAACAGCACCCGAATCTGGTCGCTTAAGGATTTACGGATTTCATTGCGGTCTTCAAGTGATGAAGCCAAGACCACAAACTGGGCAAAGCTGGCTTGCGGCAATTGCTGGTCTAATGGCAAATAGAAACGCGGTGAGCCGGTACCGACATAGACCACATAGTTATCAATCCCCTCCTGTTTGGACAGGAAGTTTTCAACTTTTTTCACTGCCGCTTCAGTCGCTTTTAATGAAGCGCCCTCTTCCAGTTTCAGATCTACCAGAATTTCGGCACGATTCGATGGCGGGAAGAATTGTTTTGGCACCAGATTAAACATCAAAATGGATAGCACAAAAATCCCGACAGTCGCCGCAATGACCGTTTTACGGTAGGTGACACAGATATTCACCCAACGGCGAAAGCCCTGATAGAACTTGGTTTGATAAGGATCATGATGTTCACCGGCATGATGCACCAGCGGCTCCGGTTCAGGGCGTTTGCCTAAACGCGCCCAGAGACGTTGATACCATGGTGCTCTCTGCACCAGATCTTTATTGAAATCTGGCAGGAGTTTGTCACCCAGATAAGGCACAAACAGAACTGCGGCAATCCAAGATACTAATAACGCCAGCGTCACCACCTGGAAAATCGAGCGGGTATATTCCCCGGTACTGGATGCTGCTGTCGCAATCGGCAGGAAACCGGCAGCAGTAATCAGGGTTCCAGTCAGCATTGGAAAAGCAGTCGTCCGCCAGGCATGACCGGCCGCCTGTAAGCGGCTAAAGCCCTGCTCCATTTTGATTGCCATCATTTCAATAGCAATGATCGCGTCATCGACCAGAAGGCCAAGTGCCAGAATCAGGGCACCCAGAGAAATCTTATGCAGGCCAACATCAAACAGTTGCATCCCGGCAAAGGTCATCGCCAATACTAACGGAATCGAGAAAGCCACCACCAAACCAGTACGGAACCCGAGTGAGAAAAAACTCACCAAGAGAACAATAATCACGGCCTCGGCCAGAACTTTCATAAATTCATTAATACTGCGTTTCACCGCTACCGGCTGATCTGAAACTTTTTGCAGATCCATCCCCAGAGGCAAAGTTTTCTGCAATCGAGCAAATTCCTGTTCCAGATTTTTACCCAAGGCAATGATGTCGCCGCCTTTACGCATCGATACGGCAATACCGATGCCATTTTCGCCCATAAAGCGCATACGCGGTTGTGCTGGATCAGTAAAGCCACGATAAACCTCCGCTACATCGCCAAGCTGGATGGTCTTGCCATTCACCAGTAAAGGTAGCTGCTGCAGTTCTTCGACATTATTCATCGCACCACTGACCCGCACCTGAATCCGGTCAGAACCGGTTTCAAAAAAGCCCGCCTGAGTCATGGCATTTTGCTGCTGCAGTGCCTGCTGAATAGCAGTCACCGGAATACCGAGCTGGGTAGCTTTGGTGTTGGAGATTTCGATCCAGATTTTCTGGTCTTGAAGTCCAATCAGTTCAACTTTGGCAACATCCTTGACCCGTTGCAACTGTAACTGCAAACGGTCGGCATATTCTTTAAGCGTGGCATAATCGAAGTCATTACCCTTGATGACATAGATGTTACCAAAGGTATCACCAAACTCATCATTGAAGAATGGACCTTGTACGCCTTGCGGCAATTCATGCCGAATATCATTGATTTTCTTACGGACGTTATACCAGACATCTGAGACATCCTTGGAAGCCAAGGAATCCTTGGCAATAAAAGTCACCATGGATTCCCCCGGACGGGAATAGGCCATGATCCGGTCATACTGTCCGGTAGTCATCAACTCTTTTTCAATCCGGTCGGTGACCTGTAAGGACATTTCTTTAGCACTGGCACCCGGCCAGTAGGTCTGGATTACCATCACCTTAAAGGTAAACGGCGGATCCTCACTTTGTGACAGTTTGGAATAGGATACGATGCCCACCAAACCGAGCAGGATCATGAAATACAGTACCAGACCTTTATTCTTTAAGGCCCATTCAGACAGGTTAAAGTTCATATTTAACTCCCTGCCTGAATTTTCACACTACGGTTTTCACGGTCAATCGGATTGATTTTTTGCTGGTCACGCAGCAGATGCACCCCACCAATCACCACATAATCATCAGCCTTTAACCCACTGAGAACTGGTACAGAATCACGGCCATAAGCACCCAGCTGAACCGGCACTTTGCGGATGGTATGATCCGGCTTGACTACCATCACATAGGCCTGCTGATCGGTCGCTGAAACGCTGGATAAAGGAACGCTAAGGATATTGTCCTGACTGTTCTGGAAGAACACCCGGGCACTCTGACCGAGCTGGATCTGGCTATTACCTTCGCGTAAAGCCACTTTCACCCGGAAGGTACGCGATTGATCTGCTGCAGGTGAAATCTCACGAACAAAGGCGGCGAATTTTTCATTCGGTTTGGACCATAACGTGACCCAGGCCGGCTGACCGGTTTTAATTTCGGAAATCGCCTGTTCAGGAACCCCAATCACGACTTCACGCTCACCGGCTATCGCCAGTTCAAAGGCCGCCTGCCCTGCTGCAACGACCTGACCAATTTCGATATTACGTGCAGTAATTACCCCACTTTTATTGGCAATGAGCTGGTTATAAGCAGTCTGATTTTTGGCCGTATCATAATTGGACTGGGCCTGTTTCAGATTTGACGCGGCTGCCTTATATTGGTTTTCAATCGCATCATATTGCGAACGGCTCACGGCATTGGTGGGTAACAGCTGCTTGAAACGCTGTAATTCATCCTGAGCAATTTTACTGGCCGATTGAGCACTTTCCAGCTGGGCACGTGCTGCATTTAATTGAAGTTGAGCATCTTTCACATCTAGGGTCGCCAAGACCTGCCCCACTTTTACCTGATCGCCCACATCGACAAAGCGCTGGATGACCTGCCCGCCTACCCGGAATGCCAGTGCTGTTTGCTGACGTGCCTGGACATCACCGGCATAGCTTTTCAATTCCTGATGTGAAGTTTTCGGTGTGGTCACCATGACAAATGGAACTTCCTGTTCTGCTGCAGCGCTGTCCTTGCTACATCCTGAGAAAGCCATACTGCATAGGACGATCATGCCAGCCAGTGCGCTCTGTATCGTGCTCATTATTGTTCGCTCTTATCTAATCATCATTTTTAGGGCAAAATAGGTAGATATATAAATTGCTTATTTTTTAATTAATATACCACCCGGTACACTAATTAGGATTCTGCAGTTAAAACAATGACCATATTGAATTTTTTTGGATGAAATTGTGCAAATACCGGTTGGACGGCCCAAGGATCTGGAGAAACGCCAGCGTATTCTGAACGCAGCGAAACAGCTGTTTTTACAGCATGGTTATCATGGTTCCAGCATGAACCAGATTGCGCTGGAAGCCGGGGTGACCAAACTCACTGTCTATAATCATTTTCAGGATAAGGCCACGCTGTTTAGCTGTGCGGTTGAAGAAACCTGTGAGGCAATTCTGCAAGAATCTCCTAAAGTTCTGCAGCCTGATAGTGATTTTCAGCAGGAGCTGTATCAGATCTGTCTGCGCTCATTCAATATTGCCAATCTGCCGGAAGCTCTCAAACTGGACCTGCTCATCATGCAACTGGCCTATGAAAAAAATCCGTTGGCGGAACGTTTTTATACAGCCTCACATATCAAGCTGAATCAGGCCTGGCATGATTTCTTTGAGCAGGCGCAGCAACATCAATTTATCCAGACTGATGATCCGCAGCATCAGACCGAACTGATGGTGTCCTTACTGCTAGGTATGCGACATCACAAAGTCTTACTGGATTTAAGCCCGTTACCTGACATGCAGCAACGCCATCAGATCATTCAGCAGGCCATCGAGATCTTTATGCTGAAATATGCAATTTCCCGTTAAATTTCTTCTATCTGGCCTGATCCTTGCAACAGCGTAAGGACTAAAATTCATCCAATTATCAACAAATGATATTCAACTTTTGTCTGCAAAAGACTTGGATTGTTATGCAGTCGGGGTATAGTCAAAGGAAGAATCGGAGGGATATAAAAAATGATTCAACAGATTGATGCACCTCTACGCGAAGACGTACGTTTACTGGGTAATTTGCTGGGAGAAACCCTGAAGTTACATGCGGGGCAAGATTTGTTTAATCAGGTCGAGCAAATTCGGGCCTTATCGAAAGGCGCTCGCGATGGACAGGTGGAAGCAGAAAAACAGCTGGAACAATTATTCCTGACTTTAGAAGATCATGAAATCCTACCATTGACCCGTGCCTTCACCCATTTCTTAAACTTTGCCAATATTGCCGAACAGTACCATGTGGTACGTCGTCGCCGTCAAAGCGAATTTGAGGAAAGCACAGAATCTCCAAATCCTCTGGTTCCTTTATTTGAAAAATTCAAACAGCAAGAAATTTCTGCAGAAACCTTATATCAGCAAATCTGTGAATTAAAGATTGAACTGGTGCTGACCGCACATCCAACAGAAGTCAGCCGACGCACCCTGATCCAGAAATATGATGGCATCAATAATGCCCTGTCCAAATTTGACCAGCAGAAACTGACCCCGCGTGAACGTCAGGCAGTTTTGGCTGACTTAAAACAGCTCATCAGTTCTGCCTGGCAAACTGATGAAATCCGTCAACATCGCCCAACCCCGGTGGATGAAGCCAAATGGGGCTTTACGACAATCGAACAGACCCTCTGGAATGCGGTTCCTAAATTCATCCGTGAGCTGAACGGCATGGTTGAGGAACAATGTGGCCAGACTTTGCCGCTAGATGTTGCTCCGGTACGTTTCGCTTCCTGGATGGGTGGCGACCGGGATGGCAATCCGAATGTGACGCATAATGTGACCCAGGAAGTATTGTGGTTGTCGCGCTGGAAAGCAGCCGACCTGTATTTGCGTGATATTGAAAACCTGCGCTGGGAACTTTCTATTCAGCAATGCAGTGATGAAATTACACAGGCGTTAGGCCACCAACATCCTGAACCTTACCGTGAATATTTACGCGATATACGTGAACGTCTAAAAATTACCCGTGCTTGGCTGGCTGAAAAACTGCATGGCAAAGATGCGGATGATAGTCGGGTCATTAAAAGTAAAGATGAGTTATTAAAACCGTTACTGACCTGTTATCGCTCATTGATGGCGTGCAATCTGGCAGAACTTGCCAATAGCAGTCTGCTGGACCTGATTTACCGGGTGAACTGTTTCGGAATTGAACTCCTCAAACTGGATATCCGTCAGGAATCCGGTCGTCATCGTCAGGCCATTTCAGCCATTACTGAATATCTGGGTCTGGGTAATTTCGAAACCTGGACTGAACAGGCCCGTCAAAACTTCCTGTTGCAGGAACTGCAAAGTAAACGGCCTCTACTACCTAAACACCTGAATGAACCAGCGGGTAGCCTGATTGAACATCCAGATGTACAGGAAGTGTTTACCACCATGCGCACATTGGCCGAACAGCCAAGTGAGTCTCTGGGTGCCTATATTATTTCCATGGCCGAATACCCAAGTGATGTGCTGGCTGTCTTGCTGCTGCAAAAAGAAGCTGGGATTAAACAGCCTTTACGGGTAGTACCTTTATTTGAAACCTTAAAAGATCTCGACGGCGCTGCTGACACCATGTCGACACTCTTTAATATGCATTGGTACAAGCAGCATATTCAGGGTAAGCATGAGGTCATGATTGGTTATTCGGATTCAGCCAAAGATGCCGGCTTTATGTCAGCCAACTGGGCACAGTACCGTGCGCAGGAAGAACTGACCGCAGTTGCTAAACAGCATGGTATCCAGTTGACCTTGTTCCATGGCCGTGGCGGTTCGATCAGCCGCGGCGGTGCACCCACCCAGCAAGCCTTGTTCTCGCAACCACCAGGCTCTATTTCAGGCGCTATTCGGGTGACTGAACAGGGTGAAATGATCCGCTTTAAATTCGGTCTGGAAGAAATCGCACTACAAAATCTGGAAATTTATACAGCGGCGACGCTGGAAGCGACTTTATTACCGCCACCTGAACCAAAACCGGAATGGCGTGATCTGATGCATAAAATGACTGATCTGTCAGTACAAGTCTATCGTCAGACGGTACGTGAAAATCCGCATTTCGTAAAATACCTGCGTACCGTGACCCCAGAACTGGAACTGCAAATGCTGCCGCTTGGTTCACGTCCTGCCAAACGTAAGGTCAGCGGTGGAATTGAATCCTTGCGTGCTATTCCCTGGGTCTTCGCCTGGACCCAGATCCGTTTGATGTTACCGGCTTGGCTGGGTACCGGTGCCGCATTAAATGAGGTACTGGATCAAGGGCAACGTACAATTCTGGATGAGATGCTAACCGAATGGCCTTATTTCCAGACCTTAATTGATATGCTGGAAATGGTGCTGTCCAAAGCAGACAGCAATGTCGCGCTCTATTACGAATCACATCTGACTCAGGATGAAGACCTGAAAGAGCTCGGCACGGAACTGCGTCAACGCTTGCAAGATGCCATCCAGACCCTACTCACTTTAAAAGATGAATCAAAACTGCTGAGCAGTAATGGTGTCTTGGACCAGTCCATGACCGTGCGTAAACCTTATCTGTTACCGCTCCATTTACTGCAAGCCGAATTGATGAAACGTCGTCGATTATATCTGGAACAGCAGCAGGCTGAACACACGCCAGTCGATCATGCCCTAATGGTGAGTATTGCCGGTATTGCCGCCGGTTTACGAAATACCGGTTGATTTTTTCCCTTCCATTTAAAGCACATCTACACGATGTGCTTTTTTATTGATCAGTCAATAGCCAAAAAAAGCTTTATTTATATATCAAATTGAAATTACTTATAGAAGTTGAATATGAATTGTCCGGGAATTAATCCACTGATTTAACTTTAGTTTTGATTTAAAAAACTTTTACCGCACGGTAAAATATCAAATAAAGTCATAGAATTAATTTGAACAAAAATTTTGTTTCAGTGATTAAATCTTCTAAAAAACAAGAGTATGATGTGCACAATTTATCTTTTGAGTGCTCATTTTATGTCCAATTGGTTTCCCAAGTGGCGCCCTTATGAGGGTAGTATCGATGCACGACCAGTAGGTACCGCAGAGTATTTACCGCCTGCCCAGACCCTGATCTTGGGGGTACAACATGCCTTTGCCATGTTCGGAGCGACGGTACTGGCGCCATTTCTAATGGGTTTTGATCCCAATCTGGCCATTTTAATGTCGGGGATCTGTACCATCCTGTTCTTCCTGATCACGGGTGGTCGTGTACCAAGTTATCTGGGTTCAAGCTTTGCGTTCATTGGGGTGGTGATTGCAGCAACCGGCTATGCAGGTGCTGGCGGACTGAATCCAAATATTGGTGTCGCCGCTGGCGGGATTATTGCATGTGGTGTGCTTTATACCTTGATGGGTGTTCTGGTCATGGCAACGGGAACCCGCTGGATTGAAAAATTGATGCCGCCGGTGGTGACCGGTGCGGTGGTAATGATTATCGGTCTGAACCTGGCCCCTGTGACTGTGAAAAACGTCATGGGCAATACCTTTAATATGTGGATGTCACTGGTGACCGTACTGTGTATGGGTTCTATTGCGGTGTTTACCAAAGGTCTGGTACAGCGTCTATTGCTCTTGATCGGTTTATTGCTGGCTTACTTCATTTACTACATTTTAAGTAATGTGATGGGCTATGGTACTGCGATTGATTTTGCGCCAATTCAGCAAGCTGGCTGGTTTGGTGTTCCGAGCTTCCATGCACCTGTATTTGATACCAATGCCATGCTGATCATTGCGCCAATTGCCTTGATTCTGATTGCAGAAAACCTGGGACATATTAAAGCGGTGGGTGCCATGACCGGTGAGAATCTAGATCCGCATATCGGTAAAGCCTTTGTGGCGGACGGTATTGCAACTACCTTGGCAGGTGGTGTGGGCGCACCGGGTATGACTACCTATGGTGAAAATATTGGTGTGATGGCCGTTACCCGGGTTTACTCGACGATTATCTTTGCTGTTGCCGGTGTATTTGCAGTATTCCTCGGTTTATCGCCGAAATTTGGTGCGATTATTCATACCATTCCAACGGCGATTTTAACCGGTGCCTCTATTGTGGTCTTTGGTTTGATTACTATTGCCGGTGCGAAAATCTGGATCGAAAATAAAGTCGATTTTTCACAAAACAAAAACCTGATGGTGGCAGCAGTAACGATTATTCTGGGTACGGGTGACTTTGCCCTGACCTTCGGTAACTTTAACCTCGGTGGAATTGGTACAGCGACCTTTGCTGCGCTATTCCTGAACTGGTTCTTTAGCCTGGTCGATAAAAAATAATGTGAAGACTTAAATTTTCAAGCAGCCTCCGGGCTGCTTTTTTTATATCGCTAGAATTGTTTAAATAGGCCTGATCTTTTATATGAGCATCCTGCCGATGCGTCTGGATTTTTTTGATTTACATCTTTTTCTCAATATAGTCGACACAGGTAGTCTGACCAAAGGTGCTGAACGCTCTGCTATTTCCTTACAGGCAGCCAGTGAACGGATTAAAAAGCTGGAACAGCAATATCAGGTCAGTCTGTTCAGCCGCCATTCTGCTGGGGTAAAAATGACTTTTGCGGGACAGGTCTTTGCTGAACATGCCCAAGCCCTGTTGCAACAGGGACAACAGTTGTCTCAAGCCATGGCCGGCTTTAGTGAAGGACTCAATTCCAATATCAGCTTATGGTGTAACTCTTCAGCACAAAGTGAGTACCTTCCCCTATTATTGCCCCAGTATCTGGTGAATAACCCAAATATCCAGATCGACCTCAAAGAAGCAGAGAGCAAGGACATCATTGCGGCTTTGGCGAGTGGTACTGCCAAGCTAGGACTTATTTCCAGCTTTTTTCCTGCGCCACAATTACAGACTCTGGAATTTTCAGATGATCCTTTGGTGCTGATCTGCCCTGAACAGCATGATCTGGCAGCTAATCAGGCATTAATATTAGCAGACTGTCTGAGTTATCCCTTTGTTGGTCTGATGCAATATCACTCTTTGCAGCAGTCGATTGAAACCCAGGCTCGCTTGCTGAACTGTGAAATTCAATACCGCTTACGCTTACCAAATTTTGCCGCCATTGCCCAAGTTGTGGCCAATGGTGTAGGTATCGCGATCATGCCAAAACGTGCTGCACAACGTTTGGCCGAGCTCTATGCATTTCAGCAAATCCAGCTGACGGGAGATTGGGCCAACCGCAAGTTATTGTTAGCTGCGAAGAACTTTGATGAACTGAGCACCGCCTATCAGCACTTTAGCCAGTTCCTCATTTCTGCGGATGTACAAAAAATCCTGAATTAAATCCAGCCGAATTGATGCAGCATCATATAGCTGCCTAAGGCGATCAGGCCGATAAAAAATACTGTCCGGAATTTCTGTTCAGGGATACGGGAACGGATTTTTTTGCCGAACCACATTCCGATCAAGGCTGGAATCAGTGCAATCGCCGACATGGCATAATCAATCGGCATATCTTCCACCGGGTTTTGGTGCAGGAAAATTGCCAAACACACCGTTGAGGTAGTAAATACCAATCCTAAGGCCTGAACCAGATCATCACGTTTTAAATGCAGGGTTTGTAAATAAGGCACCACGGGAATCACCACTACCCCAGTTGCCACGGTCAAGGCACCTCCGAGATATCCCATAATTGGAGAAAGCCACTTTTCATGCTGGCTTAAATCTGGCATCCGTTTCGCCAATAAACCATATAGGCCATATAGAGCAAGCATCCCGCCCAATAAAGCTTCACTATGAAATTCAGAATGACCTAAAGTCGGGAAAATACTCCAGACTGAACCCAGGATAATGCCTGCCAGCAACAGCCAGAAACGGCGAATCAGTTTCAGTACATGACCTTCAGCAAAGAGTTGCCAAAAATTGGTCAGCATTGAAGGCACGATCAGTAAAGTTGCTGCCTGGAATGGGCTCATAAATATGGTCAGCAAACCCATGGACACCGCAGGCAAACCTAATCCAATGGTGCCTTTAATCAGGCCAGCCAGAGCAAAAATAGCAATAATAAAAGCAGTCATCTGATGACCCTAAATTGATTTAAGCTCATGCTATAGAAATCACGAATAGAGTAAAATCAGGGTTTTAAGAAGGAAGCCTCAAGCAAATGTTGAGGCTTCAGATGGATGTGCCGAAACTCATCAGATTCATCAGCAAAAATCGGATATGAAAATTGTTTAAGGACGGAATTCTTTCAGTTCACGCTGAATGAAATACTGGAACATTTCCCGGTACAGATGTTCAATAAACGCCTGATCCACACCTTGCTGTTGTGCCAAGGCTTTGACATTTTCCACGATCTGTTCCATACGCTCCGGTGATTGCAGATCAGTTTCAGTTTTTTTAAAACGGGTGGTTTGATCAACATAAAATTGACGCGCAGCGATCAGCTCAACTAAAGCTGTATCAATGGCATCGATCTGTTGACGTGCATGTTGTAATGATTCAGCTTTGATTTTTTCCATGTTTATTCAGTCACTTTCAGTTTAGTTATCACTCTTATACTTTTCTTCTAACACATTACTGAAAATACTTTCAATCATCCAGACACGATATAAGCTATTAAATGTATAACTTTGCCCATCAATACGCAGTTCTAGGACCGGTAAATTCGGCTGGGACTTCATTTCACATAAGGTGTCATTTTCCTGCAACTTGGCCAGAACGTCTTCCTGGGTCAGTTCAGTAATACTCAGTTCCTGCTGCATACGCTTGAAATGTGCTGCATAAGACAGATCATAACCACGAGTCCAGACCGCTTCCAGAATCTGGTACATGGCTTCAATCCGCTGCTCTTCCGGACAGCTATAAAACAATTGCGCCATCGGCATTACAGCCTGCTCGGTTGGTCGGCAGAATGGGGTAAATTTGACTTCAGTCCGCTTGGATAAGCGTGTCGCCAGACTCCAGTCAAACCAGTCCCGTCCCTGATAAGACAGCGGATAGACATTCAACTGGATATTATAAAAATCAGCCAGCTCTTCCTTAATATAGGCCAGCAACAACCAGGAAATCGGATCTTCCAGAGCGATATACAGGTCTAGCTCCGGGTCCATAGACTGGATTTCATTCAGCTCTTCCGCATCACTGATCAGATGCTCGCGCCATTCAATATGATTGATCAGGAAAATCGGATTGCCGGTCAGTAATCTCTGCTGTTTCAGGCGACGGGTCAGACGTAACAAGTCATCTACCGCCTGATACTGGCGTCCGCCAAACTGGAAATAGCTGGCCAGAATCGGATTATGCTCAAAAATTCGTTCCGGAAAATTCTGCGGCGCATGATGACGGCTGGCCATCGCATATAAGGTGCGTAATTTTCCGTTCTGTTTTTGCCAGAGCATATGGAATACATCTTCTAGCAAATACAGAAAATCCTGTCCGCGTAATGGTGTATTTCTCAGGATGGTTTCTGCCTGCTTTAAGGCTTCAGCTGTCGGTAATTCTGGGGTCTCATGAAAACTGAAACGATGCTGTTTAGATAAAATTTTGGCATCATTCAGGCAATAGTGCTGCCATTCATCAAAAGACATTTGATTAGGCGGTTCAGCCCGCTGATCTGAAATGATGACTTTGAGTGGCTTCAGTTCCGGACTGAGAATTTCTTCCAGTTGCGGTAACTGTTGTACCGCCAGATAACTATAAACATCATCCAGTCTTAAATGGATGCTCAAGCCATCTTCAATAGATAACACCGTTTGACGAACTGGTTTCTGGTAAAACCAACTCGATCGGATTGGATCAAACCAACGGCGTAGCAGGGACATGAGAGGTGCCTCGAAAAGATTTTGTCATGCCAGCCCTTGCCAGCAGGATCGTTTTATTCAACATCCTATTATGAGGATGTTTATGACCTGATATAAGTCTTGTGCAAAACTTATATCAAGTCAGCAACAAATGTTCAATGTTTTCTAGGACTTTAGATTTCAAGATTTAGGTCAGTCACGGCCCCGGTCTCCGCCCCAGAGGTCAGTTTGGCGAATTTCGCCAGTGCCCCGTGAGTGTAATTCGGTTTCGGTTTCACCCAGGCCGCCTGACGTGCAGCAAGCTCTTCATCCGAAATATGCCAGGTCATTTCACGGGTTTCCGCATTAATGGAAATTTCATCGCCATTTTGCACCAGACCAATCGGGCCACCCTCATAGGCTTCCGGTGTGACATGACCAATCACAAAACCATGACTTCCGCCTGAGAAACGGCCATCAGTAATCAGTGCAACTGAATCCCCCAGACCTTTACCAATAATAGCAGAAGTCGGTTTCAGCATTTCCGGCATGCCCGGTCCACCTTTAGGACCTACACCGCGAATCACGACTACCTCACCTGGCTGAACTTCGCCATCCAGAATCCCGCGCATCGCACCCTGTTCGCCTTCAAACACGCGGGCCGGTCCTTTGAAATATAGACCTTCCTTACCGGTAATTTTGGCGACTGCGCCATTTGGTGACAGGTTGCCTTTCATAATGATCAGATGCGAGTCTTTTTTCACCGGTTGGTCGAATGGCAAAATAATCTGCTGGTCTTCAGGATAATCTTCTACATCTGCCAGGTTTTCTGCCAGTGTTTTTCCGGTCACAGTCAGGCAGGAACCATCTAGCATGCCAGCATCCAGCATGCGTTTCATCAATGGCTGGATCCCACCAATGGCAATCAGTTCCGACATTAGATATTTACCGGATGGACGGACATCGGCGACTACAGGAATTTCTTTACCAATTCGTACAAAGTCATCTAGGCTCAGCTCAACACCCGCTGTATGCGCCATGGCTAACAGATGCAGCACTCCATTGGTTGATCCACCCAATGCAATCAATACTTTAATTGAATTTTCAAAAGCCGCTTTGGTCATGATGTCACGTGGCTTGATATCCAGACGCAGTAGATTCATCACTGCTTCACCAGCACGGGCACAGTCAATCTGCTTGTCTTCAGACACCGCTTCCTGTGCGGATGAGCCTGGCAGGCTCATGCCGAGAGCTTCAATCGCAGAGGCCATAGAATTGGCGGTATACATCCCCCCACAAGAACCCGGCCCTGGCAAAGACACTTCTTCAATATGTTTCACCTGAATCGCATTAATTTCGCCTTTGGCATGCTGACCCACCGCTTCAAATACCGAAATCATGTCGGTATGGCCTTCACCCGGCTTGATGGTGCCACCATAAATAAACAGACCTGGACGGTTTAAACGTGCCAAGCCCATGATGCAGCCCGGCATGTTTTTGTCACAACCGCCAATGGCAATCACGCCATCATAGGCCTGACAACCAACTACTGCTTCAATCGAATCGGCAATAATTTCCCGCGACAGCAAGGAGTATTTCATCCCTTCAGTCCCGTTCGAGATCCCGTCGGAAATAGTGATGGTATTGAAGATAATGCCCTTACCACCGGCAGCATTCACGCCCTGCTCGACTGTACGTGCCAGGCCATCAATATGCATATTGCAAGGGGTCACATTGGCCCAGGTCGACGCGATCCCGATAAACGGACGAGTAAAGTCTTCATCCTGAAAACCGGTGGCACGCATCATGGATCGGGCCGGTGCATTTTCGATGCCTTCATAGACGGGAGCAGAATGTTCTCGGATATTGTCTTTACTCATTTTAATCGTCCTGGATGTAATTCTTGTGAAGCTTAAAAGCTGTCTAGGTTTTATTCGATTGTATAGAAAGCGATCTTTAGATAAAAGTAAGACTCTGTGTATCTGATTCGGTTATTTGAGGCAGTGCAATTATCAAAAATAAAAAAAGCACCCCTTCTGGAGTGCTTTTTTGCGCTATAAAATTTACAGCTTAGATTTCACGTACTGCGCCTTTTGCAGCACTTGTGGTATGCATGGCATAAGCTTTCAAAGCTTTAGAAATCTTACGTGGACGGTCTTCTACTGGATGCCAGCCTTTTTCATCTTGAGCAGCACGACGAGCGGCCATAGTCGCATCATCCACAGCTAGGTGAATGGTACGGTTTGGAATATCGATTTCGATACGGTCGCCATCTTCAACCAGACCAATAGCACCACCTTCAGCCGCTTCCGGAGAAACGTGACCAATCGACAGACCTGAAGAACCACCAGAGAAACGGCCGTCAGTCAGAAGTGCGCACTCTTTACCAAGACCTTTAGATTTCAGGTAGCTGGTTGGGTACAGCATTTCCTGCATACCAGGGCCACCACGTGGACCTTCGTAACGAATCACAACTACATCACCTGCTGTGATTTTGCCACCCAGAATCGCATCTACCGCAGAATCCTGGCTTTCAAATACGCGTGCAGTCCCGTTAAATTTCAGGATTGATTCATCTACACCAGCTGTTTTTACGATACAGCCATCCAGCGCGATGTTGCCATAAAGTACAGCCAGACCACCGTCTTTAGAGAAAGCATGTTCTGCATTACGGATTACACCATTTTCACGGTCTCCATCCAGACGTGAGTAGTAACGATCTTGTGAGAATGCAGTCTGAGTCGGTACGCCACCTGGTGCTGATTTAAAGAATTTATACACTTCTTCATCTTCAGTACGGATGATGTCCCATTTATCTAAAGCATCTTTTAATGTTGCTTCATGAACGGTACCTACAGAGGTATCTAACAGGCCTGCACGATCCAGTTCACCGAGGATCGACATAATACCGCCGGCACGATGTACGTCTTCCATATGCACGTCATTCTTCGCAGGAGCAACCTTACAAAGCACGGGTACTTTACGAGACAGACGGTCAATGTCATCCATAGTGAAGTCCACACCGGCTTCGTTTGCAGCAGCTAATAAGTGCAGAACAGTATTGGTTGAACCGCCCATTGCGATATCTAAAGTCATGGCATTTTCATACGATGCTTTGGTCACCATTGAACGTGGCAAGACGCTGTAATCATCTTGTTCATAATGACGTTTTGCCAGTTCAACAATGAGAGAACCAGCGCGTTCGAACAGTTTTTTACGGTTCGCATGAGTTGCCAAAGTTGAACCGTTACCTGGAAGTGATAGACCCAATGCTTCAGTCAAACAGTTCATTGAGTTCGCAGTGAACATGCCTGAACATGAACCACAGGTTGGGCATGCTGAACGTTCGTATTCCGCAACTTCTTCATCAGTATAGTTATCATCTGCCGCAACGATCATCGCATCGATCAGGTCGATGGCTTTGTCATTACCACGGATTTTTACTTTACCGGCTTCCATCGGACCGCCAGACACGAAGACCACTGGAATGTTCAGACGCATTGCCGCCATCAACATCCCCGGAGTGATCTTGTCACAGTTCGAGATACACACCATGGCATCGGCACAGTGTGCGCTGACCATATATTCCACCGAGTCAGCAATCAGGTCGCGTGAAGGCAGTGAATACAACATACCGTCATGACCCATCGCAATGCCGTCATCAACAGCAATGGTATTGAATTCTTTTGCTACACCGCCTGCCTGTTCAATCTGACGTGCCACGAGCTGGCCTAGATCTTTAAGGTGAACATGACCCGGTACAAACTGAGTGAATGAGTTCACCACTGCAATAATCGGTTTACCGAAGTCTTCATCCTTCATCCCAGTTGCGCGCCATAAGCCACGCGCACCCGCCATGTTTCTTCCGTGTGTCGATGTTTTTGAACGATAGTCAGGCATTTTATATTTCCAACAAAGTTTGAGCTTGAAATGAACCGAAAAAGGTTCACTCTGGCTAGATCATACTGACAATGAGCTTAAATCAGTCGAATGTTAGACCTATCATACTACAAGCCATTGTTTTACAAGATGACCTATTCGTTGTAGATGCAGACAAAAATGTCTATAGAGAGGTCTCGGTGAGCTGACAATAAAAATCTCTTAATAAAGCTACTATACCGCCATCATGGATCGGACAATACAAAACTTTCATGAATAATTTTTAGAATTTGCATGAGTTTTTTTTATATAAAATTTAATTAAAAGTAGGAATCTATAATCGCTGTAACAGTTAAGTGCATTGTAGATTAGGCGGCCATTTGGCTTTTAGCTTATAATAGCTGCCAAGTTTATTTGGAATTTCATGTGTGAAAATCATATTTGCAGGCACACCAGAATTTGCAGCAACTGCATTGGCTGCGCTTCTCAAAACCGATCATGAAATTGTGGCGGTCTATACTCAGCCGGACCGTAAAGCCGGTCGTGGTCAGAAACTTACCGCTT
Organism: Acinetobacter sp. YH12041; assembly: GCF_013419975.1. Taxonomy (NCBI): domain Bacteria; kingdom Pseudomonadati; phylum Pseudomonadota; class Gammaproteobacteria; order Moraxellales; family Moraxellaceae; genus Acinetobacter; species Acinetobacter sp. YH12041. The sequence continues at coordinate 19,252 of NZ_VOZC01000024.1, forward strand.
CTGCTGTGAAACAGCTGGCGCTTGAACATGACATTCCGGTATATCAGCCACTTCATTTCAAGTCTTCAACTGAAGAAGGTCTTGCTGCTCAGGCTGAGTTAAAAGCGTTGAATGCTGATGTGATGGTTGTAGCTGCCTATGGTCTGATTTTGCCGCAAGTGGTTCTGGATACGCCTAAATATGGTTGCCTGAATATTCATGGTTCACTGCTGCCACGCTGGCGTGGTGCTGCGCCGATCCAACGTGCAATTGCAACAGGTGATCACGAAACTGGCGTGACCATCATGAAAATGGCTGCCGGGCTGGATACTGGTGACATGATGTATAAAACCTTATGTCCAATTACTGCAGAAGATACCTCAGCCAGCCTGCATGATAAACTAGCTGCTCAAGGTGCTGAAGCAATTGTAGCGGTACTGGAATCTGAAGAAAAATTACAACAGTATTTAGCTGCCCGGGAAGTGCAGGACGAAGAACTTACCGTCTATGCTCATAAGCTGTCTAAGGCAGAAGCCCGAATTGACTGGAGCTGTACTGCCTCTAATATTGACCGTAATATCCGTGCCTTTAATCCTTGGCCAGTCGCTTTTATTCCTCTGGATGAAAATAACAACCTGCGGGTTTGGGGTTCGGTACTTTCAGAAAAAAATGCACACTGTCATGTCGCTGGCACGATTCTAGCGATTGATAAACAGGGTGTACATGTGGCCTGTGGTGATGAAAAAGCAGTGTGTCTCACTTCACTACAATGGCCGGGCGGCAAACCGCTCAATCCGGTACAAATTAACCAGACCCAAAAATTACATGTAGGACAATTATTGGCATGAGTCATTCTGAATCAGGCACATCTCACCTTAACTTGCGTGCCCAAGTGATTCGTACCTTACTTGCTGTACAGCAAGGACAATCTCTGGCCAGTATCTTGCCGCTGCATTTAAAGAAAGTGGCCGACCGTGACCGTGCCCTGTTCCATGAACTGGTATTGGGTACTTTGCGTCAATGGTATGCACTTAAAAGTATTACTCTGCCACTGCTGGTGAAGCCTTTAAATAATGACACGGTCGAAACCTGTCTTTATGTCGGCCTATACCAGTTACTGGAAACCCGAATCGCGCCACACGCTGCCATTTCTGAAACCGTGACTGCAGTAAAGCAACTTGGTTATCAGGCTTTAAGTGGCGTAGTGAATGCCATTCTGCGCCGTGTTTCACGTGAAACATCGGAATTTCAGGCAGCACTGGATCAGGCTCATGGCCTGCCAAGCTGGCTCTTTAAACGCCTGAAAAAAGACTGGCCAGAACAGCTTACTGAATTGAGTCATGAGCTAAAGCAGATTGCTCCACTGACCTTGCGCGTAAATGAACGTCAGGTTAGCCGCGAAGACTATCTGGAAATTCTGGAAGAGCACGAAATTCCTGCGCACGCCTGTACTGTTTCCAAAGTTGGGATTATTCTCGATGCCACTGTACAGGTACCTGACTTACCTGGCTTTGATGTCGGTGGTTTTTCGGTACAGGATGAACATGCCCAGCTCTGCGCTACCTTGTTGCCAAATCTGGATGACAAGTTTGTGATTGATGCCTGTGCAGCACCGGGTGGTAAAACGGCGCATATTCTAGAAAAATATCAGCCGCGTAAACTGATTGCGCTGGATCAGGATGCCAAGCGTTTAACACGTGTCACTGAGAATCTTGAACGCCTGTTACTGGAAGGTGAACACGTTGAAATTAAAGCCGCAGATGCCATCACTTGGCAGGCACCGGAACAGCCGGACTGTATCGTGCTGGATGCGCCATGTTCAGCCATCGGTGTAATGCGTCGCCATCCAGATATTCGTCTGTTACGTCATTCAACCGATATTACCCAGACAGTAGAGCTGCAAAAGCAGATTCTGGAAAATATGTGGCAGCAACTGAAAGTCGGTGGCACCCTGCTCTATATCACCTGTTCAATTCTCAAAGCAGAAAATGAACAGCAGATGGTCGAATTCTTTAGCAAACATGCAGATGCTAAGGAAATCAAAATTGAAGCCGATTGGGGTATTGAACAGATCCATGGTCGTCAGCTTCTCCCTAAAACCGGTCAAGGCGATGGCTTCTTCTATTGCCGGATTGAAAAAACTGCTTAAATGATATTGCTAAAAGAAAAGGTAGCTTTGGCTGCCTTTTTTATTGTTTTGATTTGAAATTCTTATTGTACAAATTTAAAAATCACTAGACTGGTCGCCAATGCCGCCATCCCACTGACCAGACCATAAACGGTTTCATGACCTTTAGAAAAACGTTTTGCAGTCGGTAAGAGTTCATCTAGTGCCAGATAAACCATCACCCCACCGATAATCCCAAACACCATGCCATAAATGGTATGACTCATATACGGCGCCAGAATGAAATAACCCAGCGCAGCGCCCAGAGGTTCAGCAAAGCCTGAAACCAGACTGGCCACAAGTGCATAGTCTTTACGGCCTGTTGCACCATAGACCGGTAATGCAATCGCAACACCTTCAGGCACATTATGAATCGCAATGGCAACCGCCAATGGTGCACCCAGTGCAGGACTTTCCAGCGTCGCAAAAAAAGTCGCCAATCCTTCTGGCAGGTTATGTGCACTAATCGCAAATAACGTCAGTAGTCCTGTTCTTAGTAATTGCGGCTGACTCAGATCCTGTTTCGATTGTGCCTCAATGGTTTCATGCGGATTAGGAACGAATCGATCCAGCAATAAGACCAGTACCACACCCAATAAAAAGGCAAAAGTACCATAAGCAAAACCGGATTTTTCATCAAAGGCCAGGCTAAATGAACTGATCGATTTATTTAAAATTTCTGTAAGAGAGACATAGATCATTGCTCCGGCAGCAAAGGCCAATCCAAAGGCTAAAACCCGGTAGTTGGGTTTTTTCAAGAACAGCACCAATCCCCCACCCACCAAGGTAGCCAGACCTGCCAAAAATGTCACTGCAAAAGCAGTATAGACTTGTGCATCAGTAACGGGAGTAATTCCCATAAGACTGCCCATTAAAAAAGTCATTATCACCAAAGATGATAATGACTTTCATTTACAGCAACAATGTGTTTATGTGAAGATTTTTAGTCTTCTGGTTCTTCTGGATTTTTTGCCAGATGCATGACAGCCAGTGCCAGACCACCCCATAATAAAACCATGGAGAAAATCATCATAATTAATGCAGATGTATTCATATTCGTTCTCCTAACTATGACGATCTTTCACTAGACTGAACAGAATGGCACCCAGAATAAAGAATGCAATCGTACCCCCACCAATCATCCATAGCGTACTTGCAGGATAATCACCATAACCTTCTGCCATGATTGATTTTAGGGTTAAACCCAATGCCGATAGTAAAGATAACGGCGTGATTACAGTCAGCATGAATTTCCAGCTGCCACCCAGTTTCAGACTGGCAAACTCGTTCACATGTGTTTCTAGCTGTTTCATCAATGGACGACGGAACCAGGACAATAAAATGATCGAGAACAGACCACCACCCACAATACCAATGTTGTTAGCGAAGTAGTCAATGATGTCGACAAAGGTAATGGCACTATGAGTCGAGAACATCAAGGTGGATACAACTGCTGAACCACCTGCAATAATAGTCACTGACTTGTTCTTCGACCAGCCAAGTTTGTCTTGGAATGCCGCAATTGGCACCTGCAGAATACTGACCATAGAGGTAATACCTGCCACCGTTAATGAACCAAAGAACAGGAAGCCGAACAGGTCACCACCGGCACCTAAACTGGAAATGATTTTCGGGAAGGCAATAAAGGCCAGACCGATACCACCAGAGACCACATCTTCAACTTTCGCGCCTGAACTGAACGCCATAAAACCAAGTGCTGCAAAAACCCCAATACCTGCCAAGATTTCAAAAGACGAGTTAGCTAATGCCACCACAACGCCTGAACCGGTCAGGTTAGTTTTACGTTTCAGGTAAGAGGCATAGGTCAACATAATCCCGAAGCCCACTGAGAGTGAGAAGAAGATGTGACCAAATGCAGCCAACCAGACTTTATAATTGGTCATGGCTTCCCAGTTTGGGGTAAAGAAAGCATTTAAGCCATCGACTGCACCCGGTAAACGTACCGCCTGAATCACCAGAATCGTGAATAAAATTACCAGTAATGGCATGAAGATTTTATTCGCCAGTTCCACCCCACGGCGTACCCCACCGTAAAGAATCAGCATCACGGCTGCCCAAACGATCACCAGACCAAAGAACAGGACCGGTACAAAACCGAAAGTTAAGCCCTCACCATTTTGCAGGTAGCTATTGAAGAAAAAGGCTTGTGTATCTGTGCCCCATTGCTGTCCAAAGGAATAAATCATATAGCTGCCGGCCCAAGACAGGACGCTGGCATAATAAATCCCGATGATCAGGGTCACCATGACCTGCCACCAACCCAGAGATTCTGCATTCATGAGTTTTTTATAGGCCATTGGTGGTGCTTTGCGGAACTTATGTCCGACTGCATAATCTAAAAATAATAGAGGTAAACCTGCTGCAAAAATCGCAATCAGATAAGGAATCAGGAATGCCCCGCCGCCATTTTCATAGGCAACGTATGGAAAGCGCCAAATATTCCCCAAACCAACGGCAGAGCCAATGGCTGCAATAATAAATCCTGATCGTGCCGACCAATTCTCTCGAGTATCTGTCATAGAACACCTAAACTTTAAACTTCATTCAATACTGCTTGTTATGGTTATGTCGCGAGCACTGAAGAAGCATTTCAATTATTTCGGGTGTTTGAATTAGAGTTATACCTTTTGGGCATCGAATTCTAATATACAAACAGGTCAGCTAGCCGGACAGCTTGCTTAAAGTCTGAACAGAAAGCAGACCTTGTAGATGGTTCAACAATACTGACTTTTTCAAATTTTTTCTGTAATTTCTGCTTAAAACATTCTTTTTTTATAATCTATTCTTATCAAATGCTCAATAATTCTACGCTGAGCCCTTGATTTTATTGGTTATATGTATATAAACTTTTTGGAATATATTGTTTTTAAGTTTTACTACAGTTTTCAAGCTATTTTTCGCTCTTAATTCATCAAGTATTAAATAGAGATTGAAAAAGTGTTTTTAAATCTTCTTCGTTCATTTTCTTCTGAATAAAAACAGAGCTGTGTCTTCATTTATTCAGTCTATATTTTCTGCCTACGCTGCTACCTTTTTAAGCAATAAAAAGCAAAATTCCACAACCGACCTGCCTTATGCCGATTGTGGAATAGTACTGATTGATTCGGTCAGCTTAACATTTGATGACAAGCATCCGTTCTTCCTGCATGTCACGAATCGCAGACTGAATGCCTTCACGGCCCAGACCGGAATCCTTGACACCGCCATAAGGCATATTATCAACACGGAATGACGGAATATCATTGATAATCACACCGCCGACATGCAGATGATCCCAGGCATACATCATCTTCTGCAGATTCTGGGTATAGATGCCGGCTTGCAGACCAAAGCGACTGCTATTAATACAGGCAATTCCTGATTCAAAATCGCTATAAGCTTCAATAATAGCGACCGGACCAAACACTTCATTACGATAAATTTCCAGTTGATGATCTACCTTTTCCAACAGGATCGGTTCAAACATCGCACCCTTCACTTCACCACCAGTCAGTACATGGGCACCTTGCGCTACGGCATCTTCCATCCAGCGATGCAAACGTTTAGCTTCAGCTTCCTTGATCATTGGCCCTAGCAAAGTTGTTTCCAGATCGGGATCACCGGCTTTCAGATGTTGCAGTTTCTGAACCAGCTTGTCTTTCAGTTCTTCAAAAATATCCTGATGCACCAATATACGTTGCACACTGATACACACCTGCCCTGCATGACCATAAGCGCCACCAATCAGACGGTCAATCAGCTGTTCACTGAGTTCAGTATCTGGCTCAATCATCACTGCGGCATTCCCACCGAGTTCCAGTGTGACTTTTTTACGGCCGGCGCGGGCTTTCATATCCCAGCCCACGACATCAGAACCGGTAAAGCTCAATAGTTTAAAACGGTCATCTGTAACCAGTACATCTGCAAGATCGCGTGGACACGGCAGAACTGAGAATGCATTCTTCGGTAAATCGGTTTCTGCCAGAATCTCGGCAATTTTTAAGGCTGAAACTGGAGTCAGACTCGCCGGTTTTAATACAAATGGACAACCTGCAGCAATTGCCGGCGCAATTTTGTGTGCGGTCAGATTTAATGGAAAGTTAAATGGACTAATCAGGGATACAGCGCCAATCGGTACCTGTTTCACCATGCCCTGATAACCGGAAGCTGCGGCGGTGACTGCCAGAGGCAAAATACGCCCCTGATCCATCTGGGTGACCGCATCTGCCGCAATCTGGAAAGTATTGATCAGACGTTCTACTTCTGCACCGGCTGCTTTACGTGGCTTGCCACCTTCCGCAATCAGGATTTCAGTCAGTTCTTCACGGATTTCATTAAACCGCTTCACACAATGCAGCAGAATTTTTTGTTTCTGGAAAGGTTCCAACGCTGCCATTTCTGCTTCTGCCTCAGTCGCAGACTGAATCGCCTTTTCTAAAGTTTCAGCATCTGCCAGCGCGACACGTGCATAAAGCTCCTGACTATATTTATGTTTGACCTCCAGCCATTCACCCGTTTGTACCGGCTGTCCTGCCACATATAATGGATAGTCTTGATGATGTTGTGCTGCTGTCGATCCCATTATTCTGCCCTTCACATTAGCATATACATTTTAGAAATTACCTATATCATGCACTTACTGATTACGTTTAAGAAGATGTATTTAGGTAACAAAATCGCTCAATTTAAAGAAAGCGTAAGGAAAATTAGAAATGCGTACACAATTATTCACTGCATTATTACTAGGATTAGGACTGAGCAGCATAGGCCATGCCGATGTGATTGGTCTTAAAGCAGATGCCAGCTACTGGAATTTTGACGGTTATAGCCAGTCTGCAAATGCCAGCAAACAGGACCTGGATCGCCAAGGCACGGCACAACTCTCTGTCGCATTTGAACATCCAGTACCACTACTGCCAAATGCCAAAATCAAATATGTGAATCTGGACAGCAATAGCGAACAAAGCACCCCGCTGAATGCTGCCGATATCGAACTCAATAATATCGACTATATTCTGTATTACGAACTGCTAGATACCATTGTGCATGCTGATATCGGTGCGGGTCTGACTAATCTGGATGGTACAGTCAGAAATCTGAATGCAGGTGTCCTGACTCAGTACGATCTAGATGAATACAGTCCATTACTCTACGCTACAGCTGGGGTAAAACTGCCATTTACTGGCATGAGTGCTAAAGCTGAAGCGGTTTACAGTCACGGTAGCGATATCAAAAAGACTGATGTTCAGGCTGAACTGCAATATGACTTTATTGATAACCTGCTGGTTGATGTAGGGGCTAAAGTCGGTTATCGCATCATGAATATCGATGCCGAACAAAATAATGCGCCAGACTTGGAACTGGAATTTAAAGGTCCTTATATCGGCTTAGACATACACTTCTAAATAATATAATGACTTATGGAAATTAGCCTTAACCCTGTAAGCCGAGACGTACAATGATAGATGTCATCGACGTCTATGCCAGCTTTCAGGTTCAGACTATTCTATAAACATACAGAGCAGGAAGCTCAAATACCTAAAAACAAGAAGAATAAAGCAGTGCACCAGGACGTGAGGTACGACAGGAGTTATACCTAAACACGAGATACGAAAAAAGCCCCAACAGGATGTTGGGGCTTTTTTTATCTATAAATTCTTAGCATTGTTTAACAGTTCCGAGCTAAAAATCCAACATTGTAAGAATCGCCTTGTTGTTAATCTGAAAATCCTCACATTTTTTGGGAACAGCAATCATGGTAAAAAAGGTCCTCTTTATTACTTCAAACCAAGGCGTTGAACATGATGAACTGGTCGAGCCTTTAAATTTTCTAAAATCCAAAGGATTTGAAGTGATTCATGCGGCAGAAAAAAATGAAGAGGTGGCAACAGTAAAAGGCGATACTAAAGCTGCTACCTCATATACGCCTGATACCAGTTTTGATCATGTCACACTGGGTGATTATGATCTCTTGGTTGTTCCTGGTGGCACTGTGAATGCAGATACGCTAAGAATCAATGAATCTGCCCAGAAAATCGTGCAGCATTTTGCTGATCAGCATAAACCGATTGCCGCAATCTGTCATGGGCCATGGGTTCTGATTGATGCACAGCGAATTAAGGATAAAAACCTGACCTCGTACAAGAGCATCAAACTGGATCTGGAAAATGCCGGTGGTAAATGGGTCGATGAACAGGTTCATCGTTGCAATACCGGTGACTGGGTTCTGATTACTTCACGTAATCCGGATGACATTCCTGCTTTCAATGATGCCATCTTAAAAGAACTGGAAGGCGATGCTGCCTAAGTTCAAACTATAAAAAGCCTCCAGATGGAGGCTTTTTTATTTTCTTGATCTTATTTTATTTAAATGCCACCTTTTAGGCTTTTTAGATAAGCCACTACATCTTTATTACCGGCCATTTCTGCCAGTTCCAAAGCGGTATAGGTACTGCGATGATCGACATCTGCGCCTTTGCTCACCAGCAGTTTAACTACTTCCAGATGATCGTTTTCAGCAGCTGCATGTAAGGCACTATAGCCTTCTTCATCGGCTGAATTCACATCCAGACCTTCCTGCAAGGCTTGTTCGACCTGTTCAATATCACCTAAGGATGCCCAGTACACCAGTTCAGGAAGATGCAGTTCATCGTCATCGTCAGGGATTGGGGAGAATGAGTTGAGTTTCATTTTTTTCACTCACAATTAATACTAAATATATAAGTAAATATGTTGCATCAATATTAAAATAATAACTATTCAAAATTTTCCAGAATTTTGTCTAAGTGTTTTGGAAGTTTGATTTCTTTAGGTATAAATTCGTGTGTACCATTATCCAACTTTTTAATAAATACAATTGAATCATCTCGAATGATATTTCTTTCATTTAGGTGTAATAGATCAATTCTAGATTGACCAACTGCAGCGGCAGAAAATATAAAGCCTAGAGAAATTAAAAGAAATCTATTAAACTCAAAGAAATATGAATATTCATAAATAAAGCCATAAAAAGCAAAAAATTAGCTGAAACCAACTGTCCATGACAGAATTTTTTTTGTGGTATCCATTTATAATTAAATAAAGTTTAAAAATTAAGTTCTTATTTTAAACAATCAAAAAATAAGAAGCCCCCTTTCAGAGGCTTCTTATTTCAAACTCAAGGTTTAAGCTTTTGCAGGAACGGTATCTGCTGAACCAATCTTTTCAGATTCATCATCATGCATGATCAAAGCAACTGCAATCGCTGTAATCAGTACCGGTAAACCGACTGCCATAAAGTTAAAGTGTGCAGGCAGGTTCATACCGAGTAAGCCACCGATCAGGATCGGGCCAACAATCGCACCCATACGACCAATCGCAGATGACCAGCCAATACCTGTTGAACGTACTGCCAATGGGTAGAATTGTGCAACATAACTGTATAGCAACATTTGCGAACCGATTGATGCTGCACCTGCCAGGAACACCAAGATGTAAAGCAGGAACTGGTTAGATGCAAAGCCCATTGAGCTCATCACAATCGCACCCATCATACCGAGGAACATCAATACCGGTTTCAGGTGGAAACGGTCAGCCAAAATACCACCACCGACAATGCCAACCACTGCACCCACGTTCATCGCCATCATAAACATTAGGCTGTTGTCCATTGAGTAGCCCGCTGCCATCATTAGCTTTGGTAACCAGCTGCTCAGTGCATACATGGTTAGTAGGCAAGTAAAGAAAGCTACCCAGAACAATAACGTATTTACGGCACGGCCACGACGGAACAGGCTCACCACGTTTGCTGCTTCAGGTACATTCTCCTGTGGCAGTTTAAAAGTTGTATTGTCTGTAACACTTAGATTTGGAGCCAAACGTCGTACAATTTGACGTGCTTTTTCCTGTTTGTTATCTTTGACGATAAAGGCTAAAGATTCTGGCAGGAATTTCCAGATCACTGGTAATAAGAATAATGGAATACCTGCGATAAAGAACATGATTTGCCAACCAAAACTTGGGGTAAACCATGAACCCAATAAGGCAGCCATCACACCACCTACCGCATAACCACTAAACATAGTAGTTACTAAGGTACTACGCATTTTTTGTGGTGCATATTCAGAGGTTAGTGCCACCAGGTTTGGCATAACACCACCAATGCCCAGACCGGCAAGGAAACGTAAAATTCCGAACTCAGTCGGGTTTGAAGCAAAACCGCCGGCAAAGGTCAGACCACTGAATAATACGATACAGATCATGATGACTTTTTTACGGCCAATTTTATCTGCTAGAGAACCAAAGATCATCGCGCCAAACATCATGCCGGCAAGTGCAGTACTGGCAAGCATTCCCGCTTGAACGGCACTTAAGCCCCAGTCCTGCATTAATAAAGGTAAAACAACACCATTGATTGCTAAATCGTAGCCGTCAAACAAGATAATGAGTAAACACCAAGCAACTACATTGAAGTGAAAAGGCGTAAATTTCGCATTATCGACTACAGAATTTATATCTACTGTTTCCGTTGTCATCGTTCTCATCTCCCATGAGTACTTGTCCATAAAATCCTTTTGAATATCCGGGGGAATATTCAAGTTTTAGCAATATACGCAAGTGAGATTTAGTGCACAATAAGACCAAATGATGGAGCAATTTCAGCCATAAAATAGCGGCTATTTGTGTGATTTATCACATTTTTATAAAACTAAATAATTGAATAATTAGACATTTATTATTCTCATTAAAATGCTTATATAAATAGTCTATAGACCAATGATTTTTTGATTTATTCAATTTTTTATGAATGATTTTTATACTTTAAACAAAAGATCCCTTTCTTATGAAAGGGATCTTTTGACTCAATTCAGATTTATAGCAAGTGGATTGGCAAAAAGTGACTAGGTTTTAATAGAATTCAGCTTCTGTTTCGCCAGTGAGGTCTCAGCATTTCGTTCTGCATTCAGATCTTTACGTACAATCATCGCCACTGAAATCGCGCCGATAATGGCTGGAATCGCAACAGCCAAGAAATTCATTTTATGTGGCAGCTCCATACCCAACAGGAATCCAATAATAATTGGACCAACGATTGCCCCTACCCGACCGACTGCGGACGCACAACCAATACCGGTAGAGCGGATTGCCAATGGATAGTACTGAGCCACGAAACTATAGAGCAGAATACTACTACCAATTGCCGAAGCACCTGCAGCAGCGACTAACAGATAGATCACAGCTTGTGGAGAGTTAAAGCCTAATCCAACTAATGAAACTGCACCCAACAGGAACATGCCAATAATGACGGGTTTCAGATGGAAACGATCCGCCAGAATACCACCACCAATGGTTCCAACCACTGCACCAATATTCATGGCCATCAGGAACATCAAACTGTTACCCAGAGAATAACCCGCTGCCATCATCAGTTTTGGTAACCAGCTACCCAATGCGTAGACCATAAGCAGACACATAAAGAAGCAGCACCAGAATAATAAGGTACTCATGCTACGGCCCTGCTTAAATAAAGCAGCAATTGAAGCATCGGGTGCATGCACTTCATTCAGTACAAACTGGGTACTTGCAGTGACATTTTGCTCAGGACTGATCTGCTGAACAATTTTACTGGCCTTCTCATTTTGCTGTTTTTTTACCAGGAAAGTTAAAGATTCCGGTAAATACAAATACAGTATAGGCAGCATCAATAATGGAATACCTGCGATATAGAACATGATTTCCCAACCAAAACTTGGGGTAAACCAGGCACCTAATAACGCCGCCATAATCCCGCCAACTGCATAACCACTAAACATGGTAGTGACTAAGGTACTACGCATTTTTTGTGGCGCATATTCAGAAGTTAATGCGACCAGATTCGGTAAAACACCACCAATACCTAAGCCCGCAATAAAACGCAGGATGCCAAATTCAGTCGGACCAGAGGCAAAACCGCCCCAGAACGTAAATCCACTGAATAAGGTCACACAAATCAGGATGACATTTTTTCGTCCAATTTTATCTGCCAGCATACCGAAGAGCATGGCACCAAACATCATGCCGGCCAGAGCGGTACTTGCAAGCATTCCGGCCTGAACTGCCGTCATATTCCATTCTTGCATCAGTAGGGGTAAAGCAACACCGTTGATTGCCAGATCATAACCGTCAAAAATAACGACAAATACGCACCAAAGTACGATCTTTAAATGAAAAGGTTTAAACTTTGCTTCATCCACTACAGCATTCACATTCACTGTTGTTGCTGTCATTTTTCCTCACCTCCAATTGTGAGCTTTTTTATTCTATGAAAAAATGAATGTTCATTCACTTTTGTATATAAAATGGATGATTCTTTAAACCTTGTCTACTGCAAAACTTACCAAGTTAGATTTTTTTAATAAAATTTAGGCTAAAGTCGTAGATCGAATATTTTTTAGACAAACCAATAAAAAAATAAGATGAAGTTAATTAATTATAATTTTCACGTTATTTATATATTTATTATTTAGGCATGATTAGGAGGTTATTTACTTCTTTTCCTAAAAACCCGCAGATAAAAAAAGCCCCCTGCGTGAGCAGAGGGCTTTTGGAATAATGAGCTGGCGATGACTTACTCTCACATGGGAGACCCCACACTACCATCAGCGCTAAGAGGTTTCACTTCTGAGTTCGGGAAGGGA
>NZ_VOZC01000025.1:0-30774 GCF_013419975.1 Acinetobacter sp. YH12041
ATAAAAGAAGAATCGGAATTGAGCATGTATTTGGCAGCCTGAAAACCTTCAAAATCCTTGCTGAGCGTTATCGAAATAGAGGTAAAAGGCTTGGTTTGAGATTCAATTTAATCGCTGGAATCTACAATTTGGAAGTGAGCAAAAAATGATTTATGAAAGAGGTCTATTATCTAACTTCGAACATTTATAAAAATATAATTAAAAGGAATTTAAGTCGATGCTTTATCAGATCAAACTGCCTTTCCTATTTAGCACCCTGCTGTGTCTAGCATTTACACAAAGTGCTTGTGCGAAACCTCAGACAGGTAGTTCTTCCAAATCAAGCTATCAATCTTTTATTCCGAAAAACTGGAAAGTTCTAGAAAAAGCGCAAGACGATTTAAATCAGGACGGTCAAGCGGATATTGCCCTGATTATTGAAGATACTAATCCCGAAAACTTTGTTGCAAATGCAGGTGTAGGTAATCATGTTCTAAATACCAACAAACGAAAACTTTTGATTTTATTCAAGCAGGCAAATGGTTATCAGCTTGCAGCTAGCAATACTACTTTGCCAACCGAAGGTGATGTAGAGTCGCCTTGCCTCACTGATCCACTTGGTGAATCCGAAGCCTTAAGCATTCAAAAAGGTGTACTTCGGGTTCATTTACACTACTGGCTAAGCTGTGGTTCATGGTATGTCACCAATTATACTTATACCTTTCGATACCAAGATAATGCTTTTAAATTGATTGGCTATGATGTAGATGATTTTCACCGTGCCTCGGGTGAGAGTACAGCACGAAGCATTAACTTTTTAACAGGCAAGCTAAAAACTACAACAGATGAAAATGAATTTGCAGAACAGACGCAACTTGCCAAAGTTCAATGGTCCACCTTAAAACACCGCTACGCACTGAAACTTGAACAGGTTCAATTTAATCAGCCACAAGAGTTCGAATAAAATTAAATATTACAAACTCTTTCAAACTGAGAATTACAGCTTAAAGTGCTTCTAAAATCCGAATCTTTACACTCGCAACCGCACCTTTAGTGGCCTTAGCATGCTGCTGCATATTTACACTATGCATGTGGGTTTCCAGATGCTGGATGCTTTCCCATTTTTCAAACATCATGATTGAAAAAGGCACTTTGGTCTGTAATCGGCTCTCAATCTCTGGATGATCAATATAGACATCATAAAGATGACAGCCTGGCTCTTGTAATACCTGTGCGCGGATGTTGTTAAATGAATCCAGCACTGTTTTCATATCTTGTTCCGAATGACAGATGATTTCAGCAATAACGGTTAGCATGGTCATATCTCCTGATTAAGCAAAAATTTGAGTTAAATGTTCACGATACTGTGCGATATACGCTTCAACTTCAGGGGCTTTAATTACATCATTCACAATAAATGTCGGTAAAGCCTGCATCCCCAGGAATTGGTTGGCTTTATGAAAAGGTAGGTAAACGCCATCTACACCCACGCCATGAAAAAACTGCTCGGTATCTGTAAACGCATCCATCGGTGCATTCCAGGTAAGATATAACATATAGTTTTTATCGTGAATCAGGCCACCTGAGCCATATTTTTTTGAAGCATCTGAACGTGAGCGACCATCATTTGCATACAGGCTGCCATGCCCTTCGGTAAAAACATCATCAATATACTTTTTCACTGGCCACGGCGCACCCATCCACCAGCCTGGCATTTGGTAAATGACCGTATCTGCCCAAAGGTATTTTTCTACTTCTGCTTTTGCATCATATTCATTGTCAGCACGAGTTACCTGAACCTGATGCCCCAGCTTTGTTAATACTTCTTGAGCCAGTTCGGCCAAAGTATCATTTAACTGACCATTTGAGTGGGCAAAAGCTTTTGCGCCATTAATTAATAAAATATTTTTCATGGAAAGAACCTGAAACCAAAAATTTATGCAGGCACTATATAGACTCTGCTTATTACTAAAAAGCAGTGAATTTGCAATTCATTATTGACTAAATATCAATAATCACTTTGGAAGCAATAAAAAAAAGCGCCTTATGGCGCTTTTTCAAAATTTTAGTATTAAGGAATCAAACCTTCATCACGCATTGCAATCTGTACAGACTGACGTTCTGCAACCTTATTACGGATATGAATAATATTTTTATATGGGCTCAGATCATGTTCAATCTGGTTCGACCAGTTGGTCAGAACAAACAGGTAAGCATCTGCCGGACCGAAATTATCGTCGACCAGATAATCATTGTCCGATTCACCAATCGCCTTATCGATATAACTCAATAAACGGTCAATTTCTGCATAGGCTTTTTCTTTGGCTTCATCTGATAATTTTCCAGTGAAGAATACAGCATAAGCATCATGCAACTCTGAGTTGAGATAACCTAACCACTCCAGCACTTTGGCACGTCCCATGCCAGAAGGTGGAATCAGATCTTGTTTTGGATCGTGTTGAGCAAGAAACGGTAAAATTGCAACATTTTCTGTAAGAATTAAACCCGGATTAATTTCTAATGCTGGTACATAACCCTTCGGGTTAATTTCGTAATAATCTGCACCTTTTTCTGTTTTATGGGTTTTTAAGTCAACACGTTCCAAATCAAAATCGACATTAATTTCATTTAAAATAATATGAGCTGCCAAAGAGCACGCGCCTGGCGAATAGTAAAGCTTCATTTCTGATCCTTGTTATACACTTCTCAATGTTTTAAATCGCTTCTGACAAACTTTCAAGTGATCAAACCTGTAAATTGCAAAAAAGCGTAACTGTGATTCAGCACAGTTACATATTCAATATTGAGGAATTTACAGGCTTTTGCAAGTCAATCTTGTGTAGATTTTTATCTGTATCTGTTTAAGATACGCAGGTTCTCAAAATTTAGATGATATTTCGTGATTAACCTGAAAAAAGAAGAATGGTTTTCCAATATCCGGACTGATGTACTGGCAGGTTTAGTGGTTGGACTCGCCCTGATTCCTGAATCTATTGCCTTTTCTGCGATTGCCGGTGTCGATCCGCAAGTCGGCTTATATGCCTCTTTCTGTATTGCCGTGTCCATTGCCTTTTTCGGTGGTCGTCCTGCCATGATTTCTGCGGCTACAGGTGCAATGGCACTATTAATGATTACGCTGGTCAAGGATCATGGCTTGCAATACCTGCTTGCAGCCACGATTCTGACCGGAATCATTCAGGTGATTGCGGGCTTTTTTAAAGTTGCCAAGCTGATGCGTTTTGTGTCGCAGGCTGTGGTATATGGTTTCTTGAATGCCCTCGCGATCCTGATTTTTGTGGCACAAATCCCGGAAATTCACCGGATGGACAGTACGGCTTATCTGTTCATTTTAGTAGGTTTGGCAATTATCTATCTGTTTCCTTATATCCCGAAAATCGGTAAAGCGATTCCATCGCCTCTGATCTGTATCGTCGTACTGAGCGCACTTGCGTTATTGCTTGGTGCAGATATGCGTACTGTGAGCGATCTGGGACAGTTTCCAGATACCTTGCCAGTCTTTCTTCTTCCAGAAATTCCACTGAATCTGGAAACTTTACAGATTATCCTGCCTTATTCCTTTACTCTAGCCACTGTAGGTCTGCTTGAAAGTATGATGACGACTACAGTGATTGATGAAGTGACTGGAACTGAAGGTGACCGACATCAGGAATGTCGTGGTCAGGGTATGGCCAATATTGTCAGCGGTTTTATGGGCGGAATGGCCGGTTGTGCCATGATTGGCCAGTCGATTATCAATGTCTCATCAGGTGCTCGTACACGTTTATCGACATTAGTTGCTGGCGTATTTTTACTGTGTCTGGTGGTCTTCCTGAAAGACTGGCTGGCTTATATTCCTATGGCAGCACTGGTAGCTATTATGATTATGGTATCATTTACCACCTTCCAGTGGGGTGCAATCAAACAGTTTGGCAAGCATCCGCTAGAATTTAATACCGTGATGATTGCAGTGATAATTGTCGTGCTTGCTACTCATAATCTGGCGCTCGGTGTATTTGTCGGTGTATTGCTCTCTGCTCTGTTCTTTATTAATAAGCTGGAAAGAACTGTACATGTCTCGACTTATTTGCATAAGCCTAATTCACGTAGCTATATAATTTCTGGTCAGATTTTTTTCAGTAGTACAGAAAAGTTCTACCAGTTTTTTGATTTTAAGGAAAAGCTGGATCATGTTGAGCTAGATCTGACGCATGCACATATCTGGGATGTAACTTCAGTAAATATGCTCAATAACGTCATCCAGAAGTTTAAAGCCCAAGGCATAGACGTGAGTGTGATTGGTTTAAATGAAGCCAGTAGCACTTTAATCGACCGTTTTAGTACCTGATCAAGCTGGATCTATAAAAGAGCCAACTGGCTCTTTTATTTTGTCTGAGATATCTGGCTCGATTTTTATGGAGAAATACCGAGAAAAGTTTGACTTGCACCGCTCAGGACTTAAAATACCGCATTCTGAATTTTTAGATTTGCCAAAATTATGTCGAACGATCAATTAGACCAGCAAGTCGTGGAGCTGGACAATTTAAGCGAGCACCGTGAAATTGTGACGTTTATGCGCCGCTCAGCGCCATTAAATACCTCTCAACGTACTGCGCTTGAACAATATGGTCATTTAATTTTGGAATATCCGGTAGGTGACTTGCGTCAGTATTTTGAACATCCTGAACGTCCACTGACTGTCGAAATCGGTTTCGGTATGGGCCGTTCTCTGGTACTCATGGCTAAAGCAAATCCTGAGCGTAACTTTGTCGGAATCGAAGTGCATGTACCGGGGATTGCGCAGTGCGTATATGAAGCAGGTATGGCAGGCGTGACTAACTTGCGTGTACTGGATGCTGATGCGATTCAGGTACTTCGCGAAATGCCGGACAATAGCATCAACACCGTTCAGTTGTACTTCCCTGATCCATGGCAGAAAAAACGTCACTTTAAACGCCGTTTTGTATCTCATGACCGCATGCCATTGGTTGAGCAAAAGCTGGAACTTGGCGGTACTTTCCATGCTGCAACAGACTGGGAACCGTATGCTGAGTGGATGCTGGAAGTTCTGGAAGAACGTCCACGTTTAGAAAATCTGGCGGGTAAAGGCAACAGCTATCCTCGCCCTGAATGGCGTCCACAAACCAAGTTTGAGCGTCGCGGGATCGAAGCCGGCCACAAGATTAATGACTTTATCTTTAAGAAAATTTCTTAATATCTATAAGTCTAAAAAGCGCTGATTATTCAGCGCTTTTTTATTAGCTATGATGGCGTTCTAAAATTTGCTGACTGAGTAATTTATACACACCTGCCAAGTCTTGTCGTTGAGATTGCTCTAGCATCTGCTGATGCATATTCAGAATATTCTGATCACCACGCATCGCAGGTCCAGTCTGTCCCTGACGAGGATCATTTTTCGTCGCTTTATTGGCTGTTTCCAGAATCAATGGATAAAGCAGGCTAAAGTCTACCTGCTGTGCATCCACAATCTGCTTGGCCATGTCATAACAGTAGTTGCTAAAATTGCAGGCAAACACTGCAGCCAGATGCAAGCTCAAACGTTGGTCTGAACTATATTGATAAACTCGTTTGCTTAGGCTATTTGCTAAATGAGTTAAGATTTCTTGATCTTCTGGCTCAGACGCTTCAATAAATAAAGGCGTATTTTCCCAGTCAATTTCACGTTCCAGACTAAAGGTTTGCAATGGATAAAAGACGCCAGACTTTGCATGTACATCTGCTAGAACATTCAGGTGAGAACTGCCTGAAGTATGGACAATCAGCACATCTTGCAAGTAAAAATAGACTTGTCTGATGACCTCAGCAATTGATTGATCACTCACGGCAATGATCATCAAGTCTATATCCTGATTCAGATTTTCAGGTTGAGCGATGGCTTGCGCTTTACATTGATCAGCCAGTTGCTGTGCTTTATCCAGAGTCCGGCTGTAGATCTGTACAATTTCATGTTGTGCTGACAATGCATGGGCAAGATGATAAGCCACACGCCCTGCCCCAATAATACTAATCCGCATTCATCAATATTCCTGAACCATTGCGCACAGCATGCCAATAAAAAAAGGATGAATCAATTCATCCTTTTGCTTTTAAATCAGTTTTAGAATTTTCGTAAGGTCAGAATCTGTTCACTGCGACCGAAAGGCCCGTGAATATCATGCAGCACACCGCTGGTGAGACCAATCCCATCTTCACCATACTGTTGCACCACTTCCAGCCCCAGCCATTCACCTTGCGGCAGACGGTGCATATGAATCTGCAAATCCAGATTCGGGAATCCCCAGCCCGCATTTGGATCCTGACGTGGCACAATGCCATTCGCGGTATCGACCATACCGAGTAAACGACTAAAATCTGTAGTCAGTTGTCCTTCTACCATATCCAATGAATTTCTGAGCCAGACAATGCCTTTGCCTGCACGATGATCAGGATGTGCACGGGTTTCAATACTTTGAATATAACCGCCCGGCCAGCAACTCATACCCTCCCAAACCGGTAAAAACTCAGGGCTTTCAATCGGAAAATCTTCGATACCTGCAATGGCCCGGCTATCCGAAGTCAGCATCCTCCAGGCACGAGCAACGATACAGGTTTTTCCATTGGCACACATTTCCGCCTCAATCAGTTCAATAGTTTTGCCAGGACGGATCATGCGTGTAGTAATAGAAAATTCACCAAATGCAATCAGCCCAAAAATATCCAGTCCAACCCGGCCAATGCGCATTTCTGATCTAGGCTGAAACTGTTCCAGTTCAACACATAGAATACCGGTTGCTGGCGCCATGTGCTGTTCATGAGGATTCCACGCACCTTGAGCATGAATATTGGAACGATAATAGGCAGTAGTACTGCCATCTGTATGCTGCTCGCGCTGGATCAAACTATAATATGCTGACATTATTCTTAAACTTCCTTGATTATTCTCTTAAACTTTAAAATTCATATAAAGTTTCATGATCTTTATTTTCTGAGTAAAAAACCATAATAATTCATGATTTGACTATAAATTTTGCGCTGTTTAAATCCGACTTTTGTTAAAAGTTCATTTGAATCTTCTACTGAAATCAGAAAAAAGTCCTGCTGCAATCTGGCCAGCATATTTTCGCTTTGCTGCACACTAAGTCCGGTTTGCTGTGCCATTTTTTGCATTACCTTTAATTCATTCTCATCTTCTGGTTGCATCAGGTCATAGGTCAATCCGATCCCGCCAGCTTTAAGGCCCTGATAGATAGCCTGAAAAAAATCAGATTTCTGAGGTTCAGGAATAAAATGGGCGACTAAAATAGCAAGTGCAGCATCGAAAGTATCCTGCTGATCCAGTTCCTGAGTGGTGCACTGTATAAACTGAACTCGTTGTTCAGCTCCAATAGAAGCCAGATGCTTCCTTGCCTGTTCAAGCATCGCAGCGGAAGGATCAATCGCAGTAAATGTCCAGTTGGGATGCTGCTGCAATAAATAAGATAGCTCATAACCAGTACCGCAACCCACGATCAGGATATGTGCATTTTCTGGAAGCTCAGTACTGAGTATTGCTTCAATCTGTTGATGCACCAGTTCATAGCCAGGAATCAGTTTACGGATATGATCATCATAACTTGCGACCACCACTTCACTGTGAAAGTTTTTTGCCATCTGTTTACTCTGATTTAGATAGTCGATATATGAAGTTTTATATTGAAATAAGACTTTATATAAAAATGGATTTTTATCTATTTAAAGAAATTACTAAATGTATGACCTCAATTCGCAAGATGGATTCTTCTTCCATTGTGCAGGTTCTTCGTTACTTTGACTGGGCAAAGTAACCAAACCCCTTTGTTTCATTGATATGGCATCCTTGCCATACAATGAAACGGCGGCATCCATGCCGCCAGGTCATCTGATCAAATACTATTTAAACTTAGCTTTAATTAATTTAAGCAATCTCTTTTAAATTTAATTCTTCACGCATAAATTCACGCAACTTGAACTTCTGTGCCTTACCTGAAGCTGTCATCGGGAATTCATGGAAGAAACGCACATAACGTGGCACTTTATTGTGAGAAATATGCTCAGCACAATATTGACGGATGGCTTCTTCGGTACATGGATCATTCTCATGCAGGATAATGCAGGCACAAAGCTCTTCACCATATTTATGGTCTGGCACGCCAATCACCTGCACATCCGACACCGCTGGATGGGTATAAAGAAAATCTTCAATTTCTTTCGGGAACAGGTTTTCACCGCCGCGAATCACCACATCCTTGATACGACCCTTGATTTTGACAAAGCCTTCATCATCCATTTCAGCAATATCACCGGTATGCATCCAGCGTGCTGCATCAATCACTTCCTGAGTCTTGTCCTGATCTTCCCAATAACCGAGCATCACGGAATAACCACGCACACAGAGTTCACCCAATTGACCGCGCGGCACCACCTTACCATTTTCATCAACAATTTTAACTTCCAGATGCGGATGGACACGGCCAACTGTACTGACACGACGTTCAACACTGTCTTCTGTTGAACTTTGGGCACTTACCGGTGCTGTTTCAGTCATGCCATAACAGATGGTAATTTCAGACATATGCATTCGCTCTATTACACGCTGCATAATTTCCTGTGGACACGGACTACCCGCCATAATGCCGGTACGCAGGCTAGACAGATCAAAATCGTCAAACTGTTCATGTTCCAGCACAGCAATAAACATGGTCGGTACGCCATAAGCTGCCGTACATTTTTCCTGCTGAATGGCTTTTAGAGTTTCCAGCGGATTAAATACGGCAGACGGATAAATCATGGCTGAACCATGGGTAATACAGGCCAAATTGCCCATTACCATGCCAAAGCAGTGGAATAGTGGAACAGAAATACAGACACGGTCTTCTGGAGTTAAGTGAATCGCCTCACCGACAAAGTAACCATTATTTAAAATATTGTTATGGGTCAGCATCGTACCCTTAGGATTCCCTGTGGTGCCTGACGTAAACTGGATATTAATGGTTTCATCGAACTGCAAATCAGTGGAGATCTGTTGCAGTTGTTCCAGTTCTTGAGCACTTGGTGTAGGCATTAAATCTTGAAAACGATGAATACCCGTATGCTGCTGCTCATCAATTTTAATGACATGCTTTAAATGTGGGAGACGTTCTGCATTTAGTAATTTATTTTCAGCCTGTTTTAATTCAGGCGCAATTTTGGTCAGAATTTCCTGATAGTCCGTTGTTTTAAACTGCGATGCAATGACCAGTCCCTTACAGGACACTTTATTCAGGACATATTCCAGCTCATTGCTTTTATAGGCCGGATTCAGGTTAACCAGAATAATGCCTGCCTTGAAAGCTGCGAACTGGGTAATAGTCCATTCCACACAGTTCGGCGACCAGATCGCCAGACGGTCACCTTTTTGCATACCCAATTTCAGCAGCTGACAGGCAAAGGCATTGACCTGATCCTGTAGCTGCCGATAACTCAGGCGTATGTTCTGATGCATACTGACAACTGCATCGCGATCTGCATATTGTTCGCAAGCCTGATCAAATTTTTCACCAATCGTCATACCCAATAAAGGCTGGCTGCTGGTTCCATAGGCATAGCTTAACCGTACTTGTGTCATTGAATCGATCTCCTTGATTCTTTGTAATTCTGATTTTCAACTTTACTAATTGTTTTATGACCACGACGACCTTGTCTATGTGCCTGTTTTTGTGCGTCTATGCTGCTGAATTTCCCTCCTGTCGATGTACTGCGTTAACACAAAAATCGGCAATCTGTTTGACAAAGTGATCCTTGTAGTTCTGATCAAACATCACATTACGGGACGGATTCAAAGGTTCAATCACGACAAAGGTCATGGCACCAACCACGCCCAAAGCTGCCGTATTTAAATCTTCAAACTCGAACTCTCCATTCACCTTTCCTTCGGCCAGGATTTCCTTAATGCTTTGTTTAAGCAGCTGTTTACTGCGAAAACGCTCATGTTCCATTTCCGGATCAACCGGTTCAAACATAAGTGAATACGCCAACTGGGGGCTATTCATGGCACGTTTCACAAAAGTTGTAACAGATTTTTGCAATTTCAGTTTTGGCGACAAATCCGACCCGGCAATGGAAACAAGAATTCCAACTTCGTGCTGAATCGCTGCCGACAAAACCTCAATCAAAATCTGGCTTTTGTTTTCAAAATATCGATATACCAGCCCTGTAGAAACGCCTGCGCGTTCTGCAATCGCCTGAATCGACGCCTCTTTAAAGCCCCCTTGAGTAATCAGTTCACGAGCAGACTGTAAAATCGACAAACGATTTTGTTCCATTCGTTCCTGCATCAGTGATGATCTTTTATAACTCATAATCTTATTCTCAACCAGATAAAATGAATTGTAAATCATTTTGTGAATATAGGTTCACTTTTTTAATTTTTCGTTGTATGTTAAAAAAACAAGCACAACAAAAATGCTTTTGGACACAACAAATATAATCTCAGGATGGATGAAGAATGAATTTACAAAGCTTAGATTTCGGTTTGGATGAAACTCTTATTGCGCTTCGTGATTCAGTGGCCGCATTTTGCGCCAAGGAAATTGCCCCAATTGCCCAGCAAGTTGACCGTGACAATGAATTCCCGGCTCACCTCTGGAAAAAATTTGGTGATATGGGCCTACTTGGTTTAACGGTCAGTGAAGAATATGGCGGTACCAATCTGGGGTATCTGGCCCATATTATTGCCATGCAAGAAATTTCCCGTGCTTCAGCATCCATTGGTTTGTCCTATGGCGCCCATTCTAACCTATGTGTAAACCAAATTAAGCGAAATGGTAATGAAGAACAAAAACAGCGCTACCTGCCAAAACTGATTTCTGGCGAATATGTCGGTGCACTGGCCATGTCTGAGCCGAATGCCGGATCAGATGTAGTCAGCATGAAACTGAAAGCTGAAGACAAAGGCGATCATTATCTACTCAACGGTTCCAAGATGTGGATCACTAACGGCGGTGATGCTGATGTACTTGTGGTCTATGCCAAAACCGATTTACAAGCTGGCGCCAAAGGCATGACCGCCTTCCTGGTTGAGAAAAATATGCCAGGTTTTAGCCACGGCACCCATTTAGATAAACTGGGTATGCGTGGTTCCAATACTTATCCCCTGTTTTTTGACAATGTCGAAGTTCCTAAAGAAAACGTCCTTGGCGGTGTCGGCAATGGAACCAAAGTGCTGATGAGCGGTCTGGACTATGAACGTGCGGTTCTCAGTGCTGGTCCATTGGGCATTATGGATGCCTGCATGGATACCGTGATTCCTTATATTCATGACCGTAAACAATTTGGTCAGGCACTGGGCGAATTCCAGTTGATGCAAGGCAAAATTGCTGACATGTACTCTACCTGGCTGGCATGTAAGGCCCTGGTGTATGCCGTTGGTGCTGAATGTGACAAGGCCGATCATAGCCGTAGCCTGCGTAAAGATGCTGCCAGTGCCATTTTATATGCCGCTGAAAAAGCCACCTGGATGGCGGGTGAAACCATTCAGACCCTAGGTGGGAACGGTTATATCAATGAATTTGCTGCAGGCCGTTTATGGCGCGATGCCAAACTCTATGAAATTGGCGCCGGAACTTCCGAAATCCGCCGCATGCTCATTGGCCGTGAGCTCTTCAACGAAACAGCCTAAACATTAACACTTAGAATAAAACAAGGATGTTCGTCATGAATCAGTTACAGAGCAAAATCAATATACGTAGTGAAGAGTTTAAGACCAACCAGGCTGCCATGCTGCAACTGGTGAATGACCTTAAACAGAAAGTAGAAAAAATTGCCTTGGGTGGCGGAGAAAATGCCCGCCAGAAACATCTGGATCGCGGCAAATTACTGCCGCGTGAACGGATTAATCATTTAATTGATCCAGGCACGGCTTTTCTGGAAATCGGTCAACTGGCTGCCTATCAGGTTTATCAGGATGATGTTCCTGCAGCAGGTGTAGTTGCTGGTGTGGGTCAGGTCAATGGTGTGACCTGCATGATCGTGGCCAATGATGCCACAGTCAAAGGCGGGACTTATTATCCCCTTACGGTGAAAAAGCATTTACGTGCCCAGGAAATTGCCGAACAGAATCATTTGCCATGTATTTATCTGGTCGATTCTGGCGGTGCTTATTTACCTTTACAGGATGAAGTCTTCCCGGATCGTGATCACTTCGGTCGTATCTTTTACAATCAGGCACGTATGTCGAGTCTAGGTATTGCCCAGATTGCAGTGGTAATGGGTAGCTGTACGGCAGGTGGTGCTTATGTGCCAGCGATGTCAGATGAAACCATTATTGTGCGTAATCAAGGCACGATTTTCCTCGGCGGCCCTCCTCTGGTGAAAGCGGCAACCGGTGAAGTGGTTTCTAGTGAAGACTTAGGTGGTGGTGATGTACATACCCGTTTATCTGGGGTTGCCGATCATCTGGCAGAAAATGATGAACACGCAATTGCCATTGCCCGCAACATTGTGGCGAACCTGAATAAAAAGCCAAATAAAACTGCAAATGAAATTGAAGCACCGCGTTTTGACAGTTCAGAGCTGTATGGCATTGTGCCAAGCGATGCACGTAAACCGTTTGATATCCGTGAAGTGATTGCGCGTATTGTCGACGGTTCACGCTTTGACGAATTCAAGGCACGCTTTGGGACTACCCTGGTCACTGGCTTTGCCAAGCTCTATGGAATGCCAGTTGGAATTATTGCCAACAATGGAATTTTATTCTCTGAGTCTGCACAAAAAGGCGCGCATTTTATTGAACTATGTACCCAGCGCAATATTCCGCTGATCTTCCTGCAAAACATCACCGGCTTTATGGTGGGTCGTCAGTATGAAAATGAAGGTATTGCTAAAAATGGTGCCAAGCTGGTGATGGCCGTCGCGACAGCCAATGTGCCTAAACTGACTCTGGTGATTGGCGGTTCTTTTGGTGCCGGTAACTATGGCATGTGTGGCCGTGCTTACTCGCCACGCTTTATGTGGACCTGGCCAAACTCACGTATTTCGGTGATGGGCGGTGAACAGGCCTCTAGCGTATTGTCGACTTTGAAACGCGATCAGATTGAGCAAAAAGGTGGAACCTGGTCAGCTGAAGAAGAAGACCAGTTTAAACAGCCAATTCGTGACCAATATGAACGCCAAGGCCATCCTTATTATGCTTCTGCGCGTTTATGGGATGACGGTGTCATTGATCCAGCGCAATCGCGTGAAGTCCTGGCCCTAAGTCTGGCTGCAGCGATGAATGCACCAATCCAGCCAACCAAATTCGGCGTGTTCCGCATGTAAGAGGTGACAAAAATGGACTATCAATTTTTACAGCTCGAACAGCAGAATCAGGTAGCAACAGTCTGGATTAATCGCGCTGAATTGCACAATGCATTTAATACCCAGGTCATTGAAGAGCTACATGCTTGCTTTCAGTCTTTAAATCAGCGTGATGATGTACGTGTAGTGATTCTGGCAGGCCGAGGTAAAAGCTTTTCTGCGGGTGCGGATCTGAACTGGATGAAAAAGGCCGGTCAGGCCTCACAGGCAGACAATGAAGCCGATGCTCTCAAACTGGCAAAAATGCTGCAAAGTCTGGCGACCTTGAAACAGCCAACGATTGCCCGTGTCCATGGTATTGCTTTTGGCGGCGGTATGGGTCTGGCAGCCGCTTGTGATATCTGTATCGCCAGCACTGATGCCAAGTTTGCAACGTCTGAAGTACGTTTAGGATTAGCCCCTTCGACCATTAGTCCGTATGTGATTCGTGCGATTGGCGCCCGTCAGGCGTCACGTTATTTCCTGACTGCTGAGCGAATCTCAGCTGAACAGGCGAAAACCATTGGTCTGGCACATGAAGTGACTGCACCAGAACAGCTCGACAGCAAAATTGATGAGATTGTGGAAGCGCTCTTACTCGGTGGACCAGCAGCGCAAAACGCCTCAAAACAGCTGATTCAACTGGTCGATCAACAGGTCCTGACTGAAGATCTGCTGTTTAAAACCGCACAGCATATTGCCCATGTTCGCCAGGGAGATGAGGCGAAAAATGGACTGAATGCATTTTTAAACAAACAAAGCCCGGCCTGGATTAAGACCACGGCATAACAACAAGAAGGATCGTAGGATGTTTGAAAAGATTTTAATTGCCAATCGTGGTGAAATTGCCTGCCGTGTGATTCGTACAGCGAAAAAGTTAGGCATCGCTACTGTTGCCGTATATTCCGATGCCGATGCACAGGCACAGCATGTCAAACTGGCAGATGAAGCCATCCATATTGGTGAATCGCCTGCTGCACAAAGTTATTTACAGATTGAACGTATTATTCAGGCAGCAAAAACTACCGGTGCTCAGGCCATTCATCCAGGTTATGGTTTCCTGTCTGAAAATGACCAATTCGCCCTGGCCTGTCAGGATAACAACATTGTCTTTATTGGTCCGCCAGTGGATGCGATCTTAGCAATGGGTCTGAAAGCGACCTCTAAAGCCTTAATGGAAAAAGCTGGTGTACCTTTAACCCCCGGCTATCATGGTACCAATCAGGATGCCGATTTCTTGAAACAACAAGCTGACAGTATTGGCTATCCAGTACTGATCAAGGCTAGTGCTGGCGGTGGCGGTAAAGGCATGCGACTGGTCGAGCGTAGTGAAGATTTCCTGAGTTCACTCGCTTCCTGTAAAAGCGAAGCACGTTCCAGCTTCGGCAATGAAGATGTGCTGATTGAACGCTATGTCGTGCAGCCACGCCATATTGAAGTTCAGGTCTTTGGTGATACACATGGCAATTATGTGCATCTGTTTGAACGTGATTGCTCCGTGCAGCGTCGTCACCAGAAAGTTCTGGAAGAAGCACCTGCACCTAAAATGCCAGAAGACAAACTTGAGGCGATGCGCCAAGCCGCAATTGATGCTGCACGTGCTGTAAATTATGTCGGTGCCGGTACAGTCGAGTTCATCGTTGAGCAAGACGGTACTGCTTACTTCATGGAAATGAACACCCGTCTGCAGGTTGAGCATCCAGTCACTGAAATGATCACCGGTCAGGATCTGGTGGAATGGCAGTTACGTGTAGCGTTCGGTGAACCTTTACCGAAACAGCAGCATGAATTACAGATACACGGTCATGCACTGGAAGCCCGTGTTTATGCCGAAGAACCAGAAAAAGGTTTTATTCCTGCCATCGGTCAGATCAGCTATTTGCACTATCCAGAACAAAATGACAGCGTGCGTGTGGATAGTGGCATTGTCGAAGGTGATGAAATCAGCACCTATTATGATCCGATGATTGCCAAACTGATTGTTTGGGGCAAAAACCGTGAAGCTGCTTTAACCCAGATGCATCATGCCTTGGGTCAGTTTCATGTCGATGGTCTTGGCAATAACATCGCTTTTCTTGATCGCTTAGTATTATGTGATTCATTTAAAAATGCCCATCTCGATACTGGCCTGATTCAACGTGAAGAAGAGTTCCTACTCAAACCATCTGCTGATATCAGTGCAGAATTAGTGGTCACTGCAGCCTTGGTTGAACTGTTATCGCGTCTGGCTCAAAACCCGACTAGCAATAATCCAGTCTGGCAGCAAAAGGCATTTTGGCGTCTGAATCAGCAAAATAGCTACACAATTAAATTACAATGTAATGACGTTTTACGTGTGGTGAGCTTTAAAGCGCTAGAAAATAGTTTCCTGGCAAATTATGAAGGCCAGACACTTACCATCCAGGGTGAGCTGCTTGATCAACACCTACTCCAGTTAAATCTTGCGGGTCAGCAGCAGAAACTGCCATTTAGCCAGACTGAGCATGGCATTACCCTGTTCCAGAATGGTCAAAGCTACAAGTTCAATTATTTGAAAAATGACTTTAATAACCAGGATGAACAAGGGACTGAAAATAACTTGACTGCGCCAATGCCTGGCGTGATTACTCAGGTTCTGGTCGCGGCAAATGACAAAGTGAAAAAAGACGATGTACTGCTGACCTTGGAAGCAATGAAGATCGAATATACCATTCGCGCTCCGCATGATGGCATTATCGCAAACTCATACTTCCAGAAAGGTGATCAGGTTAAAGCCGGTGATGAACTGGTTGAGTTTCAGCCTCTAGCGGAGGAAGTTGCATGACAGATTTCGTTAAAATCGTAGAAGTCGGGCCACGCGATGGCCTGCAAAACGAAAAAACACCTTTAACACTAGATGACCGTAAAAATCTGATTCTGGACCTGATGAAAACAGGTTTGCAGGCGATTGAGGTCGGCTCCTGTGTTTCAGCCAAATGGGTTCCACAGATGGCAGATAGCGATACGCTATTTGCCAGCTTGCCTAAAGATCCGAATATCCAGTTCAGTTTGCTGACGCCAAACATGAAAGGTTTTGAATCAGCGCTGGCTGTGGATTGTAAAGAAGTTGCGGTATTTACCGCAGCTTCTGAAAGCTTTACCCACAAGAATATCAACTGCTCGATTGATGAAAGCTTTGAGAAGTTTGCAGATGTGATGGCAGCTGCCAAAGCAAATGATGTCAAGGTGCGTGGCTATGTCTCTTGTATGGTGGACTGCCCTTATGAAGGTGCAATTGATCCGAAGCAGGTCGTCAAAGTTACACAGCGTCTACTAGACATGGGCTGCTATGAAGTGTCATTAGGTGAAACCATTGGTACGGCAACTCCGGATCGCGTGAAGAACGTCTGGGATGCCTGTCTTTCAGAAATTGATAGTAAAGTGCTAGCCGGTCATTTTCATAATACCTATGGCATGGCCATCGCTAATATTTACCAGTCATTGCTGCAAGGGATTCGGGTATTTGACTCCTCTATTGCCGGTCTCGGTGGCTGTCCTTATGCCAAAGGTGCTTCCGGCAATGTTTCAACTGAAGACCTGTATTACCTGCTCTCCAAGATGGGCTTTGAAACCGGTATTCAACTGGATGCTTTGATGCAGGCCAGCCGTAATATCAGCGAGGTATTACAACGCAATAATCCATCCAATTATGCCAATGCCTATTGGCAAAAAGCCTGTGCTTAAAACTTAAAATAGCCGGACACTCTATAAGTCCTCATGGATAGAAATCAGCAGATCTTTAGATGAAAGATATCTGCAAGAGAAGAATAAATCGAGGTAAAAATGTCAAATAAAGTGTATGACAGTGCAAAAGCCGCTTTAGACGGCGTGGTTCAGAATGGACATACCTTGGCGGTAGGCGGTTTTGGACTCTGTGGTATTCCAGAAGCCCTAATTGCAGCTTTAAAAGAAACCGGTGCCAAAAGTCTCACCTGTATTTCCAATAATGCCGGTGTCGATGGCTTTGGCTTGGGGCTATTGCTGGAAACCAAACAGATTAAAAAGATGATCTCTTCCTATGTGGGCGAGAATAAGGAATTTGAACGCCAATATTTAAGCGGTGAACTTGAAGTTGAACTGACCCCGCAAGGAACTTTAGCTGAAAAATTACGTGCCGGTGGCGCAGGTATTCCCGCTTTCTATACCGCGACTGGTGTCGGTACCGTTATTGCTGAAGGTAAAGATGTCCGCGAATTCAATGGCAAGTCTTATATTCTGGAAGAATCCTTAACTGCGGATGTGGCTTTGGTGAAAGCTTATAAGGCCGATAAAGCCGGTAACCTGATTTTCCGTAAAACTGCCCAGAACTTCAATCCGGTCTGTGCCATGGCTGGCAAAGTGACCATTGCTGAAGTCGAAGAAATTGTCGAGATCGGTGCCCTTGATCCAGATGAAATTCATCTTCCAGGCATTTATGTGAACCGGATTGTACTGAATACCCAACCGGAAAAACGGATTGAACAGATGACTTTAAAGGCGGAGGCTTGATCATGGCTTGGACACGTAATGAAATGGCGCAGCGCGCCGCACAGGAACTTGAAGACGGTTTCTATGTGAATCTGGGTATTGGCCTGCCAACCTTAGTCGCTAACTATATTCCAGAGAATATTAATGTCTGGCTACAGTCTGAGAATGGTCTGTTGGGTATTGGAGAATTTCCAACGGCCGATACTGTGGATGCAGACCTGATCAATGCTGGCAAACAGACGGTAACTGCCCGCAAAGGTGCTTCTTTCTTTTCCAGTGCTGACTCCTTTGCCATGATCTGTGGCGGTCATGTCAATATCGCCATTCTGGGGGCTATGGAAGTCTCAGAAAATGGTGATCTAGCCAACTGGATGATTCCAGGCAAGAAAGTCAAAGGCATGGGTGGTGCCATGGATCTGGTCGCAGGTGTGCAAAAAGTTGTGGTGCTGATGGAACACTGCGCTAAAGATGGTACGCCTAAAATTGTCTCACAATGTAGTCTTCCGCTTACTGGCCAGGCCGTAGTGAACCGGATTATTACTGACTTAGGTGTATTGGATGTCACACCTGAAGGTATTCAACTTGTAGAACTGGCACCCGATGTCAGTTTTGATGAAATTCAGAAAGTCACCGGCGTACCTTTACTCCGTAAAGCAGCCTGATTTTTCCCAGCCCTTAAAATGAAAAATTTTAAGGGTTTCTTTTTGGCTGAAGAAAGCCGCTTCTTAATAACAAATGCAGAATAAATGGATTTTAATCATGCAAACTCAACAAAATATCTTGCAGCGCTTTGCCATGCGCGTCAGCGACTGGTCTGAAAAATGGTTTCCGGACTCTTATATCTTTGCCCTACTCGGTGTCATCATCGTTGCGATTGCCGCGATTGGCATTGGTGCGCCGGCACAAGACGTCGCGATTTCATTTGGTGACGGATTCTGGAGTCTGATTCCCTTTACCTTACAGATGTGTATGCTGATCGTGGTGGGTTATGTAGTTTCGGTTTCCAAACCGATGCAATTATTGATTCAGAAAATGGCGCGCATTCCTCATTCTGGACGTGGAGCCATCGTTCTCGTAGCTACTGTTAGTCTACTGATTTCCCTGATTAACTGGGCGATGAGTACGGTTCTAACCGCACTTCTGGTGATTGCGCTAGCGCAGCGTAAAGAACTGAATATGGATTACCGTGCGGCTGCCGCAGCAGCGATTATCGGGATGGGCGCAACCTGGGCACTGGGTATCAGCTCTTCAGCAGCGCAATTACAAGCCAACAAATCCAGTCTACCAGAACCACTTTATAATCTGACTGGTGTGATTCCATTTACTGAAACGATTTTCCTGCCGCAATCCATGATCATGACAGCAGTCTTGATTATTGCTTCGATTGCCATTGCCTACTGGTCTGCGCCCAAAGGCAATCATATTAAAACTATTGATCACTTCCCGATCCAGATTGAAGAAGAAAAGACTGAAACCGTGACCCATAAACGGCCGGGTGACTGGCTGGAAAACTCGCCAATCTTAAGTATTCTGATTGTGGTTCTGGGTCTGGTCTGGATGTTTAACGAGTTTTCCAAAAGTAATCCTATTCTGGCAATCTCCAGCTTAAACACCTATAACTTTATCTTTCTGATTTTGGGTGTAGCTTTACATGGTACACCACGTAATTTTCTCAATGCTGTGTCCAAAGCTGTGCCGGCCATTTCAGGGGTGCTGATCCAGTTTCCGCTTTATGGCAGCATCGCCTTTATGATGACCAATGCCCTGAATTCTGCTGACCTGTCCCTATCGCACTATATCGCCGAGTTCTTCGTTTCGATTGCCTCGCAGGAAACCTTTGCAGTGGTGATGGGAATTTATTCAGCGATTCTAGGCTTCTTCATTCCTTCTGGTGGAGGAAAATGGATTATTGAAGCGCCTTATGTGATGCAGGCTGCACATGACCTGAAAGTGCATCTGGGCTGGTCTGTCCAGATTTACAATGCGGCCGAAGCCTTGCCCAATCTGATCAATCCTTTCTTTATGCTCCCTATGCTGGGTATCTTAAAATTAAAAGCCAAAGATGTGATTGGTTTTACAGTGACCCAACTGGTCTTTCATCTTCCATTGGTACTATTCTTGCTCTGGTTCCTAGGAAGAACCCTGACTTATACCCCACCTGTCTTCTCTTAATTCATAACAAATAAAAAAGGACGAATCATTCGTCCTTTTTTTATGATGAAAGAATTATTTAGCTGGCTTTCTTTTCAACTACGCCTTCATTATCCACAGTATGGACACGACCGTCTTCGGTACTCATAACTTCAAAAGTTACACGGCGGTTTTGATACTGCCCGTTCGAGGTTGCATTCGGTTGAGCTGGCTGACTCGCCGCCATACCGACAGGTTGTAATTGTGCCGGATTCACCCCTTTCTGTACCAGATAATTCACAATGGCTTGAGCACGTTTTAAAGATAGCTCCTGATTTTGAGTGCTGCTGCCTTCTGTATCAGTATGGCCTATCACGGTTAGACGTACATCTTTGGCATATTGCAATAAAGCTGCAGTCTGATCCAGCAAGCTTTTATTCACTTCAGGAATTTCAGTAGAACCTGTCGCAAAATGAATAAGTTGCAGGTTTAAGGCAGTAGCAACATCCAATGCCTCAATATTTTCCATCTGAAGTTCGTCTAAAGCTTTTTTAGCCTCGGTATTAGCCGTATTGATTGCCTCATCCATATCAACTGGTTTTTGGGTCACGACTTCTACATTTTTAGCCAGACCACGAATCTGACCTGCCAAACGCTGTGCATCTGCACTGTTTGCCGCCTGCACAGATACCTGATTACCTGCCCAAGTCAAAGTCACATTTGACATGCCTTGCAGTAATTTCAATACGGATGGAATTGTATCCTGATCAATAAATTCGGAATGGTAATTTTCATTCGCTACTGCACCACAGCCGATACTGTAGTTAAATATCTGTTTAATTTCATTTTGCAGAATCTGCATATATTTCGGATCATTCATCTGTACCTGACAGTTGACGATTTCACCCTGACTACCTGTGCTGATTTTTAGAATTGCAGGGTTTGTTGCAGCAGCTTCGCTTACCGCCTGAGCATTTCGTAATTCATCCGGATCATCATCACGCAGGCATCCACGGAAGAAGAATAAGATAATCGCCGCAATAATCACGAGGAGAATAAAAGGCCAGAACACCACTGCCTTTTTCTCTTCAGTCAGTACTGGTTCTGCTTCCGGTTCGGAAGCCAGACCCGGTGCGCGGTTCAGATTTTGTCCCGCCAGCGGAGATACGCCTAGAGATGCCAGTATGGGGCCAGCCCAGACTGGTAATGCCCGTTGAATCGAGTCTGCATGGGTATCTAACAAATGGCCTACTGCTTCAGCAGTGGGTGCACCCGCTTCTGCTTGCAAGAAGTTCATGGTTGGAACAATTGCCCGGTTCAGGGTCTGTTCAATTTCATCTTGAGGTGCAGTTGAATCTAACTGAGCCAGGAATTGTTGTTTTAGGGTCGGATTATTATTAAATAATTCATCAATCTTGGGATTAAGTTGCTGACCCAGACTTTCAATCCAGGCCGGTCTTGCACGAAGAATACTTAACAATACAGGATAGAATTGGGCTAAGGCCTGATCCTTGGCAAATAGATGTTCTGTTTCACCTTGCAGCACAATGGCGGTCACATCACTCTTTAAACGTTCAATTAAATCTGTATTCATCAAGATCACCATTATTCTGATTTATAATGTTTAATATTTAATCAGTGTAGCGACCCACCCTCTTTGGAATGTTAATAATTGTACTGATATCATAAAGTTTCACTGTTTATGTAAGGCTAACTTTTCTAGTATTTTAATTAAGATATAAAAAAGTCAGCCGAAGCTGACTTTTTGTAAACGCGAAATGTAAGTGTTATGCAGCAATAAAAGTTTGCAGCACTTTACCTTTCACTTTTTGATTGAGCAGTGGTGTATTTTTACCTTGAGAAACGATCGTTTCTTTGCTTAATGTCCACTCCTGTTCTGGATCAACCAGTACCCAGCCTGCTTCCGCTTTCCAACGCTCAAACATACTGGCGACTTTCGCAGGAGCAACTGTGACTTTCTCCACCCATTCTAACGGCGTAAAGAAACCTTCATTCACTAGTTGGATACCGAACGGTACATAGGTATCAAACGCAGTAAATCCAGGCAGTGTCTCCGCGAATGGTGCCATTTTGGCAGAGCTGCTCAGGGGTTCATGATGGGTACAGATCGCATCAATCACACCAGATTTCACACCTTGACGCAGTAATTCTTTGTCAGATTCAGAACGTAATGGTGGACGTACGTGTGCAAGAGAGTTAAAGCCATCAATCAGATGGTCAGTCAGATGCAATTGGTGCATAGCGACATCACAAGTTACTGGCAAGCCTTTTTCTTTAGCAATACGGATCAGTTCTACTGATGCACCACAAGATAACAAGCCGAAATGAGCACGTACTTTAGTTGCTTCAATCATGAGCAGGTATTTGGCAATGGCCACAGTTTCCGCTAATGCCGGAATCATTGGCAGACCCTGACGTGAAGCAATAAAGCCTTCATGCACACAGCCATCTTTGGCGATTTGCGGCTCTTCTGCATAGAACACTACAGTCAGGTCCAAGCCCGCTGCATATTCAAGTGTACGTAATACCACATCATCATTGGCAAACGGCGCACTGGCATTAGAAACCGCAGTACAACCGCCTTTTTTCAGACCAGCCATATTGGCCGGTTGCTGACCTTGCAAACCTTGGGTTTGCGCACCAATCACCTGTAAATAAATACCGCCATCCAGCATGGCTTTTTCAACCAGACCATGAATCAGTGCACCATTATCCTGCACAATCGGTTTGGAATCTGGCGGGGTAAAGACATGCAGAATCCCGTTTTCACGTGCGGCCTTACCTTCAGACTTTAAAGTCCCGTGTTGCTGCTGACCCGGTTCACGTAAACGTGCGCACAGGTCCACCATGGTGGGCATCAGCCATTTGCCCTGTCCATCAATGGTTTCAGAGACGTTAGCAGTTTCTGCAATACGTTTACCATTTTCCAGATAAACCGTTTCGACTGAATCAGTGTTTTGGATTGGGTCTAGAACACGGACATTTTCAATTTTTACAATAGTCATGACTTATTCCTTATACCGCAATCGCTTCAATCAAACCCTGTTCCTGTAACTGCCCCTGCATCGCCAGTGCCAGTACCGCCATACGTACAGCAATCCCGTTAGTGACCTGTTTCAGAATCACGGATTGTGGACCGTCTGCAATGCTGGAATCAATTTCCACACCGCGGTTCATTGGTCCTGGATGCATCACGATACAATCCGGCTTGGCCAGGGCGAGACGTTCTTTATTCAGGCCATACATTTTATAGAATTCAGCCTGAGAAGACAGCGCTGGCGAATCAATACGCTCGTTTTGAATACGCAAGGTAATGATCACATCACAGTCTTTGATGCCATCTTCCATATTATTGAACAGGCGTACATCTTCACTGTAGTCATCAAAACCGTATGGCAACAACGTATTCGGTGCAATCACGCGAATATCTTTACAACCTAAGGTTTGCAGTGCCGCCACATCTGAACGTGCTACACGCGAATGCTTGATATCGCCAATAATAGCAATCGACATATCTTCAAATTTTTTGTTAGTCTCGCGGCGAATGGTCAGCATATCCAGCATCGCTTGAGTTGGATGGGCATGACGGCCATCGCCTGCATTAATGATGGCGACATTTGGACAGACATCTTTGGCAATAAAGTGCGCTGCACCTGAAGATGAATGACGTACCACGAAAATATCTGCCGCCATGGCTTCAAGATTCCACAAGGTATCACGTAAAGTTTCACCTTTAGAGGTGCTTGAACGGGCAATATCGATATTCAGCACGTTGGCAGACAGACGTTTGGCCGCTGCCTCAAAAGTAGTACGCGTTCGGGTAGAATTTTCAAAAAATAGGTTCATCACCGTTTTGCCTTCGAGCAAATTATTGGTGATCAGCTGATTTTGGTCATTAAAAAAGGACAACGCAGTGTCCAGTATTTTTGTAAGAGTTTCTTTAGAAAGACCTTCGATGGTCAGGAAATGTTTAAGATTACCTGCTTTGTTGAGTTGAATCTGGCTCGGTGTATGCAATGCCGCCAAGTGCATGAGAGATTCCTTATACGTTAAGTCAACGTATTATACAGAGATTAGCGAATCTTTATAGTTGATAAAGAGCTCGGTTGTACAAAAACCATCTCGGTAATAAGAATGGAAATTTAAATTCCCATGTATTTTTTCAATAAGATAATTTAACCTGTCTATCTATATGCTTGGTTTTTTCATTTAAACATGAGTGCTTCAGTCTGGAGCATCCACACCCAATCCCCCAATTAGCGCAATGCGCCAATATAATGATGTGAAACCTGTGCGCGATAGATATCTTCTTCACTTGGTTCCACAGAAATCAGTTCCTTTTCCGCCTGTTCTTCAGCCTGCAGTTCTGAAAATGACGATAAATCCAGAGTGGTTTTTAAACGATTGACCAGATGTAATAACTCAGGATCTTCAGTCTGCTCTGCCAGCCCAATCACATGCTTTGCATAGTGGATATTTTCTGCAAGATACATGGCATCAATTACTCGCCCAGTCACTCGTCTTAAACGTGCATAGATCAAGGTAGCGATTGAAAATGCCTCATTCCTGCGTAATTGAAGATCCAACATCTAAGCCCCTCCGAAATAATAATTAAGAATAAAGATGAAGCTGTAATGACTCCCCTCAGCATTACAGCTTCATTGATATTAGATAGAGCAATAAACGTACCAAAATTAATAAATAAGTTATGTGAGTTATAAATTGATATGAATGAAAATTGATCTACCTCGAGCAATATTAGGTCAGTGTCTTTTTTGTTTTAGATTCACTCCTCGTCTGGCTAATCAATTCTTAGTCTCGATCACTTGACATGAGTGACCAAATTTTAGCTTTTACTTTTAGAGTAATGTTGATGCCATGAGGTGTATATAAACGACCCTGTATCAGATCCATCACATCAATAACCCGATTATTTATTTTTTTAAATCACACCTACAACATGGTCGCAATTGAAAAACCATCATCGCGACTTAGTCTAATATTAATCGCATATCTATATGTAAAGTAAAAGATTTAAATAAAAATCTTACTTATTAGTATTGCGTAATCCTACCTATCTCGTAAATTTTCAGTTTGCTTTTTAAGTCAGCATTTAGCGCTTTTTAGGATGAGTAAAACTAGGCTGTATATGCTCGAATTTAAAAAATTTCCAAAGCTTTAACAGGTAAAATACGCTAAACTGAGCGCAGTTTTTTATTTATTCTTTTCCGGTCTCTCTATTTTATGAATACCTCTTCACGTTTAAGCAATTATTGGGTCACCTGTGCCGATGGTCTGGAAACCTTATTAGAAGAAGAAATCAAAGGTTTAGGTGTTCAGGATATTGAACGTTTCCCAGGTCGTCTGACCTTCAAAGGCACGCTTGAAAATGCTTACCGCATCTGTATGTGGTCTCGTCTGGCTTCTCGTGTCCTGATGCCAATTCACACGCATGAAATCGAATTCTCCCACGATGCGCGTGATGTTGCAGAAGAGCTTTATGAAGGTGCGATGAGCTTCGACTGGTCACTGATTTTTGCACCACAAAGCACCTTCGCAATTCGTCTGCACGTTGAACGTGATATTAAGGTTAATACCCAGTTTGCGACCCTTCGTGCCAAAGATGGCGTCGTCGATTCCTTTATGGAAGCTGTGGGCAAGCGTCCAAGTATTGATACCAAACAGCCAGAAATCACCATGTACATTCTGGCCGGTAAAAAAGAACATACTTATTGTTTAGACTTATCCGGTGATTCCCTGCATAAACGTGGCTATCGCCGCTTTATGACTGAAGCACCAATCAAGGAAAATCTGGCGGCTGCGATCCTGCAAAAAGGCGGCCTGAAAGACATCAACCCGGATATTGTGGTTGATCCAATGTGTGGTTCAGGGACGTTTATTATTGAATCACTGATGATTCTGACTGATCGTGCCCCAGGTCTGGTGCGTCGTTTCGGATTTAATGGCTGGAATGGTCATGATCATGAATTATGGATGGGTATTAAAGCTGAAGCGGCTGAACGTCATAAAGCTGCGCTAGAAAACCCATTACCCAAATTCTATGCTTTCGATGCAGACTGGGAAGCGGTGAAAGCCACTAAACAGAATATTATTGCGGCAGGTTTTGAATCTGCGCTTGACCAGATCAAGATCGAAGAGCGTACTTTAAATGATTGGCCGGACTTCCAGGCGGAAGGCAAAAAAGTCTTCTTCGTCACCAACCCGCCGTACGGTGAGCGTCTGGGTGATAAGGCATCTAACCGTGCCTTGTATCTGGGTCTGTCTAATCTGCTACAAAAAAATTTCCCGAATCAGAAAGCGGCAGTCATTGCTGCTCAGGTGGAACAGGCCGATGTCTTGGCGTTCAATGACCCGCAAATTCTGCGTTTGATGAACGGTAAACTGCCAATCTATATCCGTTTTGGTACAGTAAAACCGGCAGCAGTCACACGTCCTTTCCTGGAAAGCTGGCAGCCGCAACAATTCGAGCCGATCGAAGGTGCGATGGAATTTGCTAACCGCCTGACCAAGAATATG
This sequence comes from Acinetobacter sp. YH12041, assembly GCF_013419975.1. Lineage (NCBI taxonomy): Bacteria > Pseudomonadati > Pseudomonadota > Gammaproteobacteria > Moraxellales > Moraxellaceae > Acinetobacter > Acinetobacter sp. YH12041. Next base: position 26,479 of record NZ_VOZC01000025.1, read on the forward strand.
CAAACCCTGAAAAAATGGGCGGTAAAAGAAAATATTCACTGCCTGCGTTTGTATGATGCCGACCTGCCGGACTTTAATGTAGCAGTTGATCTATACGGCGAACGTCTGCATGTTCAGGAATATGCACCTCCGAAAAAAATCGATCCTGAAAAAGCAAAAAAGCGTTTTAACCTGGCATTGCAAGCGATTCGTGCTGTGACTGGTCTAGGCCGTGATGCCATCTTTATTAAAACTCGTGCCCGTCAGGAAGGTAAGAACCAGTACACCAAACAAAGTACAGCGTCTAAGCGCTTTATCGTACAGGAAGGCCAAGCCAAGATTCTGGTCAACCTGACCGACTATCTGGATACCGGTCTGTTCCTGGATCACCGTCAGATGCGTCTGCGTATTGCCAAAGAAGCCAAAGGTAAACACTTTCTGAATCTGTACAGTTATACTTCTACGGCGAGCTTACATGCAGCTTTAGGTGGTGCAGCGAGTACCACCAGTGTCGATTTATCTAATACTTATTTGAACTGGTCAAAAGAGAACTTTGTTCTGAACGGCCTGACTGTAGACCATGCCGATCAACAACATCAATTCTTTGCATCTGACTGTTTTGAATGGCTGAAAGAAGGTCATGAACAATATGACCTGATCTTTATCGATCCACCGACATTCTCTAACTCGAAAAAATTCTACGGGACTTTCGACGTTCAGCGTGACCACGTCTCTTTATTGAAACGTGCCATGAACCGTTTAACCACTGACGGTACGTTGTATTTCTCGAACAACTACCGTGGTTTCGAAATGGATGAAATGATTGAAGGTTTATATGACGTGGAAGAAATCACGCATGAAACCATTGGTCCAGACTTCAAGCGTAACCAGAAAATTCACCGTGCCTGGAAAATTACTCATCCAAAAATGTAAGGTGTGAATATAAGATAAAGAAAAACCCAGCCTAGGCTGGGTTTTTTTGTTGCGAGGAGAACTTCTATTAGCTGAGTTTCATTTTTTCAAAGACCAGCTCGCCACTTTCACCACGAACGACGATGGTATCACCAGGGCCAAACTCACCTGCCAGGATGCTTTGTGCCAAACCATTTTCAATACGTTGCTGGATCGCACGTTTTAATGGACGCGCACCATACAACGGATCGAAACCAGCTTCGATTAACTGATCGAAAGCACTGTCATCCACAGACAGACGCATATCGCGTTCTGCCAGACGTTGACGCAAGCGGTTCAACTGGATATCGGCAATACCACGGATCTGGTCTTTTTCCAGTGCATGGAACACCACTAGCTCATCAATACGGTTGATAAACTCTGGACGGAAATGTTCCGATACCGCATTCATCACCACTGTACGGACTTCTTCACGAGTTGCTTTATCGCCCAGTTCACGGACATCCTGTGAACCCAGGTTCGAAGTCATCACAATCACGGTATTTTTAAAGTCCACCACACGGCCTTGTGAGTCAGTCAGACGACCATCATCCAGCACTTGCAGCAGAATGTTGAACACATCCGGATGCGCTTTTTCGACCTCATCGAATAACACCACGCTATATGGTTTACGGCGCACCGCTTCAGTCAGCACACCACCTTCTTCATAACCGACATAGCCCGGAGGCGCACCGACCAAGCGGCTCACCGAATGTTTTTCCATAAATTCGGACATGTCGATTCGGATCATGGCATCGTCACTGTCGAACAGGAAGTTCGCCAAGGCTTTGGTCAATTCTGTTTTACCCACACCTGTTGGGCCCAAGAACAGGAATGAACCACTTGGACGGTTAGGATCTGACAGACCGGCACGTGAACGACGTACAGCATTAGATACAGCCACTACGGCTTCTTCCTGACCCACTACACGGTTATGCAGGAAGTCTTCCATATGCAGCAGTTTGTCACGCTCACCTTGTAGCATTTTCGCTACAGGAATACCGGTCGCAGCACTGACTACTTCAGCGATCTCGTTGTCAGTGACTTTGTCACGTAGCAGTTTTGGTGCTTCACTTTCTTCAGCCGCTTCAATACGTTCCAACTGTTTTTGCAGTTCCGGAATCACACCATACTGATAACGTGCTGCTTCAGCCAGATCACCTTCACGCTGGGCTTTTTCCAGAGCAATGCGAGCCTGATCCAGTTTCACCTGAATGTCTTTATTGCCTGCTACCAGCGCTTTATCGGCACGCCAGATTTCTTCCAGTTCGCTGTACTCTTTCTCTACAGTGGCAATCTGCTCTTCCAGATGTTTCACTTCGCCTTGTGCACCAGAGTCTGCATCTTTTTTCACAGCTTCAAGCTGCATCTTCAGCTGAATCAGACGACGTTCGAGTTTATCCAGCGCTTCAGGTTTAGAATCCAGCTCCATTTTGATACGAGATGCTGCTTCATCAATCAGGTCAATGGCTTTATCCGGCAATTGACGATCTGTGATGTAACGGTGTGACATTTTCGCCGCAGCAATGATTGCAGAATCCAGAATCTGCACACCGTGGTGAGTCGCGTAACGATCTTTCAGACCACGCAGAATCGCAATGGTATCTTCCACGCTTGGTTCATCCACCAGCACTTTCTGGAAACGACGCTCTAAAGCTGCATCTTTTTCAATGTACTGACGATATTCATCCAGAGTCGTTGCACCGACACAGCGTAGTTCACCGCGCGCTAATGCAGGTTTCAGCATGTTACCCGCATCCATGGCGCCATCGCCTTTACCGGCACCGACCAATGTATGCAGCTCGTCAATGAACAGGATGATTTCGCCTTCATGTTTAGCCAGATCTTTCAGAACGGCTTTCAGACGTTCTTCGAACTCACCACGATATTTGGCACCTGCCAGCAATGAACCTAAGTCCAGTGATAATACACGTTTGCCTTTCAAGCCTTCAGGAACTTCACCGTTAACAATACGTTGTGCCAGACCTTCGACAATCGCAGTTTTACCGACACCTGGCTCACCGATCAGTACCGGGTTGTTTTTGGTACGGCGTGACAGCACCTGAATTGTACGACGGATTTCATCATCACGACCAATCACCGGGTCCAGTTTGCCAGCCATGGCACGTTCAGTTAAATCAATCGTATATTTATTCAGTGAGTCCCGTTGATCTTCATGATTATTGCTCATGACTTTTTCATCGCCTCGAATTTGATTAATGACCTGTCGTAAAGTTTCAGTTTTTACGCCAACACTATTTAATAAGGTTTTGGTGGCACCCGTTTCTGCAAGTGCCAGTAATACCCAGTCAGTGGACAGGAACTCATCTCCTGCTTTTTGTGCATAACTGTCCGCTAGATGCAGGGCTTTGGCTGCTTCCTGACTGATATTGATATCGGCAGAGGGATTACCGAGCGTAGCTACATTGTTCAGCGCAGTTTGTACTTTGCTTTGCAGGTCACGCAGGTTCGCTCCTGCCTGTTGCAGCAAGCTCACATTCGATGCTTCTTCCATCAAGGTGGACAAGATGTGAATCCCTTCAATGGCAGCATGATCCTTGCTCATTGCCAGAGATTGCGCATCGGAAAGGGTTTGCTGTAAGCGATTGGTAAATTTCTCAAAACGCATTCTTGTTATTCCTCACAACAAATTTTCTACTTGATGGATATATGGGTGCTGGAAATAAAATTTCAAATAATTTTTTATATATTTTTCAAAAATTTAATTAAATAAAAGACAGAGTTATCAGTATTAATATTGGTATTCAATGAAAATATTTCAAGTGAGCGAAAGTAGAATTTTTAAAGTGAAGATCAATAATGAATATCTGATTTAATTTACTCTGCTATTTTTCGGATGGGTAGAAAATAGAGAAAGACCTTTAGTGCGGTTGCAAGCGTCCTAGTAATCGCAATACTGCACTCAAACCATATTCTGTTTGCATCAAGGATCTTGGTATTTGCTGATCCAAAAGCTTGTTAGGTGAATTGATAAACTGGCGCATCCAGCTCAGATCCCCACCATTCAGACCAAATAACGCTTGATAGATATTGATTAAAGTTATTGCTCTTTTACCTGCGGTAGTATCTGGTTCTAATTCTTTTTGATTTATGATTGACGATAATTCTGCTTTAGATAGATCCAGAACTAATGCAAGCTCGGATTCTTGCAATTGCAACTGTTCAGCTAAGTTGAATATAGCTTTGGCTAATACTTGGGATTTAGAAATATCCGTTTCATTAGATTTCTTTCATAAGTCATTTTTCACTCAGCTCCAAGTTATAAATTCCAGCAATTAGATTGAATCTTAATGCTAGTCTTTTGCCTCGATTGCGATATCGCTCAGCAAGAATTTTGAAGGTTTT
>NZ_VOZC01000026.1:0-30628 GCF_013419975.1 Acinetobacter sp. YH12041
AATTACGCAAAATAATTCGGTACTATTAAACATCGGGACTAGAGTTTTAAGTTTTGTGTGGTAACTCAACTGATGGCTCTAGTCCTCTTATTTTTCAAGTCAATTTTTTATCCGCGATTCGGGTTAAATTATTTCACTTCTTTTGCACGTAAGTGGCTTTCAGTGACCTCCTTTCTACAAAATCGTGCAGCACCAACTTCTTGATCTGGCGCATTAATACCTTCTTGATTAAACATCACCTTAGCTGTTTTAAACATAATTTTAAAATCTAGCCAAATACTATTTTGCTCAACATATTGAACGTCCAAGTCGAATTTTTCTTCCCAAGATAAGTTATTACGTCCACTGACTTGGGCAAGCCCTGTCATGCCGGGTTTTACCTCATGTCTTCGCATTTGTTCAGCCGTATAATGTTCTAGAAATTCTTTCATTTGAGGTCTAGGCCCAACAATACTCATATCACCTTTTAAGACATTTATAAGCTGAGGCATTTCGTCCAAGCTGGTAGAACGTAGTTTTTGACCGAATGGTGTAATTCGAAATTTATCTGGTAAGGGATTACCTTCTTGGTCAAATGCATTTCTCATAGACCGAAACTTAATCATTTTAAAGAGCTTTCCATTTTTACCAGGTCGTTCTTGATAGAAGAAAATTGGTGAGCCTAGATTTCTACGTACTTTATAAGCAATGACGATAAAAACTGGCAATAATATAAATATAGCAGCAAGCGAAATAATAATATCGATTAATCGCTTAACAACTTTTATATCACTCCTAAAAAGGTCAGCACTAGAATATAGATGAGGGTAAGATGTTAAGGCATTTTTTAAAATTAGATCTTTCTTCCCCCGATAATACCAGGATTTTTTTTTCTCTAGCTTAGCCACTTTATTTATCCGTGGAGAAAATTGAATGATTTGGTTCTTATACCCTTCTTTTTCTACAAGATTTTTTTTTAAGAAAATATTATCTTTTTCAATAAATAACGATTTACGTGTTGTAATAGAGCTTTTTACAAAGTTTTCGATCTTATTTTTTTCTTGTTGTAGATCCATTAATAAACACCTCACTATGTCTATCTACGCATCATATCAATTGTATTTTTATTAAAGTAGAGAGACTATTGTTAGCCAATTTCATATTTTAGTTTTTTAGAAATATTATTATTATTTTTATTAAAATATATATTTAACTAAATTTAGTTAAATTTCACCTAATAAAAAACTTAAGTTTATATTTTTTCTATAAATATTAGCCACTTATATTAAATTAAAATAAATAATTTATAATTACACTAGATCAGTTAATAATGAAATATATTTCATTATTAAGGTAAATAATTTTTTAAAATATAGCAAATCTCACACTAAATAAAATGTGACAAAATGTAATTTATTTATAAATAATGAGTCTTATATCACAATAAAATACTATTTTAAGCTTATAATTAAATATATTTCTAATTAATTACACAATCAAGATAACGTTATTTTTATTCTATTGAGACCGTCTTAAATATATAAAACCAGATAAGATAAAAAAATTTAAGAAAACTAGAAATCCACCTCTAATAATAATGAGGTGGAATAATTCAAGTTAAAATTAGGTGATCATAAATCTATACTATAATAATCATGCACAATACCACGTGCACCAAATCTTTCTTTTTGATCAATCAATCCAATGTTTAAGTATTTCCCTTCATTTTCATTAGAAGTACCGAAATCAAATATTTTGGCATTTTTCTTACTTTTGTCTATTAAATGATCAATGAGATAATCTAATACCTTGTTCTCCCTACCTTTATCATTGCTAGCCAAATATTGAGTATGAACTACTCTTTCAGTTTCAAAAGTCACTGCTCCTGCCACAATATTTCCATCAAGACAACATTTATATGCTTTTATATTATTAGGGAAACGACTTTTTAATAAATCTATTTCATCTTCATTATGTACAGGTTGTTGGTTATGATGCTGACGCAGTACTTCCCGGATTACTCCCCAAACCATACTAGGCTGTTCTACTTCCTCACAGCTAACCCCATTTTTTTTGAGCTTATTGACTGATCTTCTTTTACTTTCTGAGTATGAATATTCTTCATTTAAATCAATAGAAACACTAATATCTCGTCGGTAAAGCTTGGCATCATTTCGAAATAAAGCATACAAGTCTTCTTGAGCAGGATAATTATGATAAATAACAGGAATGCATTTATATATAATCTTATCAATATTTTTTTGTTTTAAATAAATTTTTAATAAATTAAATAATTCTAGCATGTCAGCGGCATGAATATCTCTATTAATTAAAAAACCGCCAAAAGTTAAACCTTGATGACTATAAAAAATATTATCTTTAATATTTCCAGGCAATAAGGCTACAATTTTCCCTTTTTCATTTTTAAATATCAATGAGAAATCCTCAAATCGATCAGCATGATATTCCATAAAATCACGATTAAACATAAAATGATAATTTTTACATTTTAATAAAAATTCATTCCATATTATTTTATCTGAATTTTCATATTTATGTATTTGAAAACCTAAGTCTTCTTTCATTATAGTACCCATATCTATATCCTAGTTATTATTTTTAAATCAAATATAATTTTTCTATTTATTAAAAAAATACTATTACTTTTTTTAAAGCCCATTAATGCCCATCATTTGTAATAGTCTATGGTTTATATGATCCGCATTAAAATTCTTTCTAGCATAGAGAAATCCTTGATAGCCCATTTTATTTATTTGTTCAGGATGTTCTATAAAATAAGTCATTTTCTCTACCAATGCAGCCACATCCCATTTAGGAATTAGGAAACCTGTCAACCCATCGACTACAGTCTCATTGCAGCCTGGAACATCAGTAGTGATGACTGGACGTCCTACAGCCATTGCTTCTTGTGTACTACGGGGCACCCCCTCTCGATAATAAGACGGCAATACAAAAACCGCGCTATTACGTAACCTTTGATCTACATCAGTCACAAAACCATTATATTCGATAATACCTGTTTGTATTAGCTGATCTAATTCAGCTTGCTTTAAGCCAGTTGGATTTTCAGGATCTAATCCACCAATAATTTTAAACACAACTTCAGGATATTTTCTTTTTACTATTCGTGCTGCTTCTATATATTCAAATATTCCCTTTTCAGCGATCAATCGAGCTATAAATATAAATGATATATTGTTCTGATTATTCCATTTTGTATAAGCATAATCTTGTAAATTAAGGCCAATCGGCCCCAAGACTTCAATCGCATTTTTTTTATGAGGCAAATTATAATGATGGACTAAATCCTTAGGATCATCATGATTTAAAAAAATAATTTTATCTAAATAAGGAAATGCAAGCCGATATAGCGCCACCTGCACAAAACGTATGAATTTAGCCTTTAAGCTTTGGCCATATTTATGAATAGTAAAAGGTGAGCCTAGTCCTTCGATCATGCCATAAATATAAGGCACTTTAGTCTTATAGGCAGCTAGCGTTGCATAGATAACAGGCTTAGTTGAATATGAGAATACAATATCAGGTTGAATTTCTTTTATTTTTTTAGCCAGCTGATAAATTGAACGTAGATCAGCCAAGGGATTCAGCCCTCCTCGACTAAGCTGATATGTCACTAAGGTGACTCCTAAATCTTGAATTTTGGCCAACCACTCATTTGTATATTCGGATACAAAGGCATAAACATGATAATTCTGTGCCAGACAAGACAAAATAAAATCTTTTCGAAAACCGTAAAGATTAGAGGCAGTCGTTCCAATGATGATAATTTTTTTAGAGATCATGGCTTTATACGCTCTATGAGTTCTAATTGTGCAGCATAAAAATTTTTATCAGAGTCAGAGACTGATGTAACTCTACGCTTATGTAGTATCTGCATTAAGTTCAAAAAATTTAGTACTTTTACAATAATTTTTTTAATTTCAAACTTTAAAACAATCTTATTTTTTTCAAGATCGGAAATAGTACTATTATAATATTTATTGATTACTCCGATCTGGGTATTATAACCACTGATCATTTTTTCTTTTTTTACATTTTCAACTTCTCTATAAAAATATAAAGGTTCCTGTAAAACGACGTAATTAAAATCATTTTTTATCGCAGCTGAAAGCCATAGTTCATAATCTTCAGCTAAGCAATTATCGACTTGGTACGGGTTTCTTTTACACCACTCCTTTCGGGCAAGTAATGAAGGATGCAGTATATTAGTAACACCTTGCAAAATTTCTTTGGGTTGCATTTGATGATTAGAATAGATTCTCTTTCCTAAAATTTCATTCTTGTCTCCAATTGAATATAAGCTGGTGACTACGACATCAATATCTGGATTTTCATTTAGTACTTTAATCTGTTTTTCAAGACGATCGACTGCCATTAAATCATCGGCATCCATACGTGCAATAAAATCATACTTTGCTTCATTGATAATCTGATTTAAGCGGTAGGGTAATCTTCTATTATGCCCATCAGCTATGATACGGATTCTCGGATCATTAAATGAGCGGGCAATCTCTAAAGATCGGTCTGTTGACCCATCATCTACCAGAATTAATTCCCAATTTTGAAAAGTTTGCGCTAATACCGATTTAATGGCATCTTCTAAATATTTTTCAGCATTAAAAAATGGTATTCCTATAGAAATATACATATTTATTCTTCCTTATTATTATTTGAAAATAGTAAAAAAGCGGCCAATAAAAACCAAAAAATCAGTGTTCTTGCGCTATAAGTTGTAAACCCATATAGCATCGGCCCCAAGAATATCAACTTGTTTGAAAATGATAATTTTTTAAATATTTGATATAAAAAGATTAAAAATAAAGAGATGCCGACGATCCCATAATAAAAAAGGATACCTAACCAAGTTGAATGAATTTCGTTCCCTTTCGGGTTATATAACCAGTGCGCACCTTGGCCAGCACCAAAAATTAAATATTGAGGATATTCAAGGAAGTTAAAAAGACCTCGTCCTTCTGCCTGGCTGTCTTTTTGATCCAGGCCTTCGACAAAACGCAGAACCACACTATCAAAAGCCCCTAAATGATATAAAAAGTAACTGAGGGTACTAAAAATGACTAATATGCCAAAAAATACAAATATTCTTTTATTCAGATCCCCTTTTTGACTAAATATAAATCCTAAAGTCAGCATTAAGAAGCCAATTGAAGCAGACCTTGACATGGTCAATAGAATTAAGAATAAAGCTAAAAAATAAACGATTATCTTTTTTAAATTACTTTCAGAAATATATAAAAAAATAGCACAGGTAGTTAAAACCCAAAATGCCATCTGATTGGGATCATTAAAAAGACCATTGTATCGTGGTTCAAAATTGTAACGACCTAATCCACTTGCCCAGATCGCAATTTCTATTACATAGGAAAATGGAATAAGAAACAGTATTTTTTCATAAAAAAAGTTAACTTGAGAGGAACTCAAATTCATTAATAATAAAAAAAACAACAAGTTAAAGATCCAGTAAATGGTAGAAACCATATAACTGGGATCTAGAACGATCAAATACCAAGCAAAATTTACACAAACTGTATATGCGACAAAGATTAAGGCTACACTTGAGTATTCGATGGTTATTTTTGAGCTACGGCTGAATAATAAAAATATAGCCGCCATAATAAAAAGGTGACTAAATTGTGGAACCCCACTAGACCAAAAATAAAACTGAGATAAGAAAAATGACAGCAAGACAAAGTATATAACCACTTTATCTTTTAAATTAATATCATCTAAAAAAATAATGTTATTTTTTGAATTACTTTCATTTAAAATAATCATTATCCATTCCTTTTATTATTATCTAATGCCTAGAATCAGCAAAAGAAATGATTAATATTTTTATATTACTAACTAAATTATTTTATTAAACATAGTTAAAATATAATTATTGATATAAAATTTTTTAATTATTAAAAATCTTTTTTTATTAAGAGCCAATAAAAAAATCTAAAAAAATCATATGTTAAAATTTCTGTAGGATATTCTTTTAAAATTTTTATCATCTTTTCTAATGATTTCTTTTTAGATAATAGCCCTAATTCAAATGCATTAATCCACAAAGCTCTCTTTTTTGCTTTATTAAATAAAATATGATTCTGATATTCACTTAGAATCATCATTCTTGAATCGTGCATAAGAGTCGTTTGCTTATGCATATTATTGTCATGCAACCTATACTTTGCAAAAAGCACAGGAAGATAGCATAACTCCCCTTCTTGCGCTAAAAGCAGCCACATATACCAGTCTTCTATTTGTACTTCTGCATTGTAGCCACCTATTTTTTTTAAAGCTTGAGTACGAATAAGTTGTGTAGTAGCGGGCAAATCATGTTCTAACAATAAAATCTGGTCGAAGGTATAACTTTTTCTTTTTTTAACTCTATTTTTCACAAGATTAGAATCATTATCAATAATTGATACTCCTCCAAATACAGCTATACAGTTCTTATTCTGGCTTAGAAATTTGGTTTGTATTTTTATTTTATCTTTTAAGATTATATCATCAGAAGCAAGGGAGGAAAAATATTCCCCCTGTGCCCATTCTAATGCTTCATTTAGAGTTGCGCTTAAGCCCTTATTTGGACGATGTCTAAACTCAAATCGGGTAAATCGTTTTTCACATAATGGAATTAATTCTTGTATTTTTTCTACTGAAGCATCTGTAGATCCATCATCAATAATAATTAACTCAATATTCTGATAAGACTGGTCAATAACACTCTTGATGCTATCATGTATAAACCTTTCATGATTATAACTTGGTATAACTATAGAGACTAAGGGTTGTTCACTTATCATAATATTATTCCCTCTTTATTTTAATTGTTTAAATATAAATAAACTGATTACGATCCAATACAGCCCATAATTTATGAGATGGGCAATAGAAACACCTTCGAAACCAAATACTTGAGTACATATATAAGTTAAAGCAATGAATGACACTGTAAATATAATCTCTGTACAAATATAGAGTTTAGTCATTGCTTTGCTGAGCATTAAATAAGCCAGTATCCAGCTTCCTATCTTCAAGGCATCTCCCATCATTTGCCAAAGAAATAAATCCTGCATAGGGGCAAAAGATGGACTAAATAATAAGTTGATAATCCAATCACGTAATATGAAAACGCAAATTCCGCCTAGAACAGCAAGTGGAAAAATAAACTTATAGCCTAAATAGACCTCTTTCTTAATTTCATCAATTGCATTGAGTTCTGATAAGCGCGGCAAGTAATACACGCCTAATGTAGTGGTTACAAGCAAAAGATATACTGTGCTTAGACGGATCATCGCCTCCCAATAGCCCGCATAAGCCAGACTAAATTCTTGGGTTAAGTAAGCCCGAATTAACATTTGCGATAGCGGCACACAGATTGCACTGACTAGTGCCATAAGAATAAACGAAGCAAATTTTTTGGTAATTCCTAGGTCTATTTTTCCTAATAGGGAGGAAAACTCAAACCAGTCTGCTCTATGACAGAGTATTAATGTCACTATAAATGCAATCGACTGATAAATGGATAATGCAATTAAAGCCCCATATAACTGCAGCTTGATTGCCAAAACACCAGTGATTACAAGTGCAAATAAACTACCGGCAATATTTGCAAGCACCAGCTTTAAAATTTCTTTTTTTCCATTCAATATGGCTAAAAATAGCGTATTGAAATTGAAAAATATTAAAAAAACAGCAAACCATATAAAAATCGTTTGGTATTTAAGTGATTGAAATATATATAATGCCAGCTGCTTTTGAAAAATAAGTATGAGAATCGCAAAAACGAGACTAAATAGAAAAACAATACTCCCTGCTGTTTTCCAGACTGCACGTTGTTTAGTCTCATCTTCATGATATTCAGCCGTATATTTAACTACAGCGGTATTAATGGCACTGCCAGCGAAAGTCGTCACCATTTGAATAAAATTCTGGAATTGGCCGATCGCTGCATATCCGGTAGGTCCTAGATATACAGCCAGAATTTTATTCAGTACAAACATGGTGATGGTCTTAATCAAAACGGCTACACCATTCAGTACACTGGTCCTAAATAGATTCATCTATGCCTGAAAACCATTACATAACTGAACAACCTGCTTTGCTTCATCCATAGATAAAGTGGGTCCAATTGGTAAGCTTAGGACCTCCGCATGAATTTGTTCTGAAACTGGAAAACTTAAGCCATTCCATTCCTGATAAGCCTGCTGCTGATGAGGTGGAATTGGATAATGAATGAGTGTCTGTACTCCGTTTTCTGCTAAATATTGTTGTAATTTTTCCCGATATTTTGTTCTGATCACAAATAAATGCCAGACATGTTGAGCATAAGTCTCGGTATCTATATTTTTGCACGGGAGCTCAATTGCGGGATTATGAATTTCTTTTAAATACAGATCTGCAATATGCCGACGATGCTGATTCTCCTGATCTAAAAATTTAAGTTTCACATTCAGGATGGCAGCCTGAATTTCATCAAGACGACTATTTACACCTGGTACCAGGTTTTTATATTTTTCATGTGAACCATAATTACGTATAGCTTTAAGCATCTGCGCTAACTCAGCATCGTTGGTGGTAATTGCTCCTCCATCACCGAGTGCGCCTAAGTTTTTACCAGGATAAAAACTGAAACCTGCAGCATCTCCCCAATTTCCTGCTTTTTGACCATTTATTTCAGCACCATGACCTTGGGCCGAATCTTCTAAAACCAGCAAGTTATATTTTTTGGCAATGGCCATAATTTCTGGCATTGCAGCGAGCTGTCCATATAAATGCACAGGCAAAATTACCTTTGTTTTTGGAGTTATGGCTGTCTCAATTTTCTGGGTATCAATATTAAAAGTCGTTATATCCGGTTCAACCAGTACCGGTTTCAGATTATTCTGTGAAATAGCTAAGATACTTGCAATATAGGTATTTGACGGGACAATGACCTCATCTCCTTCATGGAGTTTTCCTAATTCTTTCCATGCGCGTAGCGTTAAAATAAGCGCATCCAAGCCATTAGCAACACCTATGGCATATCGTGTTCCACAATAATTTGCAAAATTATGCTCAAATTTTTCTAATTCTTTGCCACAGATATACCAACCAGAGTCAATTACCCGAGTGCAAGCTGTAATCATTTGATCACGATATTGCATATTTATCGCTTTCAGATCTAGAAAAGGAATCATTCTTATCAATCTCATATAAAAATTTATATTTATTTTTTAATCTCATATTAATTAAAATTAATATATCTATAGTATTTAAATACAATCCTATTTATTCAGTTCATAACCTTTAGATTTAAAGCTTGGCTCCAATAAAAATTGTTTTACTTTCTTATTTAGCGGTTTTTCAATAAATCTATACATTAAAAAGCTAGCGATTAGAGTGACAATAAATATAAAAAAGGAAAACAGCATTAAGTCCATATTCAATGAAAATATTTTTCTTATATAATTTAAAATTTGTATTTCCAAAACATGCAGCAAGTAAAAAGAAAAACTGATTTCCCCTGCTAACACCATGTATTTATTTGACAAAAACTGGGTAATTATACTTTTTTTCTGAATAACATGAGACAGTGCAAAAATTAAAATAATTGCTGCCATAGGCACCCAATAATAAATTGAATACCTGTAACTTATATCTATTTTATTATGGAATACAAAGAATAAAATAAAAAGTAAAATAGCTCCTAATTCAAATATAACTACAGGTTGCTTAATTTTGGAATAGCCCACTTTTACTTTTTCAAAAATATCAAACAGGATAATACCCAACAAAAAGTCAGAAAAACGCACATATGGTGAAATATATAACCAATAGTGATCCTGATTTTTATCAAGCTGAATATTTAGAATCAAAATACCTATAAGATATAGTATAAAAATATAACTTCTGATTTTTTCAGAAATCAAAAATGCAAATGGAAACAGCAGGTAGAAGAACATTTCATCAGAGATACTCCAGGAAGGAGAATTCAATGAGAAATGGATTTCTTCTGCTGTAAAAAAGCTTTGTATCAGAAAAACATGCTGTATTAAATATTCCCAACCCTTCCCAGCCTGAGCAAAAGTTAATAAAAATACCAGTGCTGTTGTGGCAATATGTACGGGATATATTCTGGCTAAACGAGAAATATAAAATTCTCTTTTCGAAATATTTCCGATTAAAAACTTTTCTTTATAATTGTAGGCTAAGATAAATCCACTCAAAATGAAGAAAAAGCTGACCCCTAAAAAGCCTTCGTCAAAAATACTATTAAAAATATTGGCATAATTGGTTTCTTTTAGAAAAGCCAAATGACTCAGAAAAACAAAAAGTGCGAAAAACATACGCAATGATGTAAGCGGCTTAATCACGTCATATATCTCCTTAATATTTATTATTATTTTTACAATTCTATCTTCTGAAGCTTCTTCTTTTGCAAGGCCTTCATTCTAATGAATTAATTTTATTATTTAGTGATCTGCTCAATCAAAGTCTGATCTACTTCTTTTAGGAACTGGTCGTAATTACGAATGTAATCACTTTCATCATAGTAATCACTTGCCAGTACCAATAGGATGCAATCTTCTGAAAAATCATGCATCTCATGCCAAACCATAGGTGGGATCAATAATCCCTTATTAGATTGAGCAATTAAAACTTCCTGTTTTTCTCTGCCATTATCCATCAGCATTTTACAGCTACCTTGAATTCCAAAAGCAATCTGTCGAAGTTGCTTGTGTGCATGGAATCCGCGTGGAACATCAGGTTGAGCGCCAGCAATATAATAAAGTCGCTGTATACTGAAGGGTATATTCCGATTGGCTTCTGCGACGACCAGACTGCCGCGGTGATCTCCCAGGTTAGGTAATTCAATCCACTTAATTAAGTTCATGCTCATTACCCCACCAAAGAAATCAGATATTGACCGTAGCCATTCTTATGCATGGTATGACCAATCGCTAAAACTTGCTCTTTACTCAACCAGCCATTGTTCAAGGCGATTTCTTCTAGACAAGCAACTTTATAACCTTGACGTCTTTCGAGGGTTTCAACAAATTGAGCCGCTTCAAGCAAACTACCCTGGGTACCTGTATCTAACCAGGCAAATCCACGTCCCAGAAGTTCAACATTTAGGTCACCACGTTCCAGATAAGCCTGGTTAATTGAGGTAATTTCCAGCTCACCCCGTTCTGAGGGTTTGACCTGTTTTGCAATCTGGATGACATCATTGTCATAAAAATATAAACCTGTCACCGCAAAGTTAGATTTTGGATTTTGGGGTTTTTCTTCAATTGAAATTACCCGTTGCTGTTCATCGAATTCTACGACGCCAAAGCGTTCAGGATCTTTCACCTGATAGCCAAATACTGTTGCACCTTTTTGTCGTGCTGCCGCCTGACGTAACATCGGAGTAAAACCTTGGCCATAAAAAATATTATCGCCCAGTACCAGACATACATTGCTTTGACCGATAAATTTTTCACCCAGGATAAAGGCTTGTGCTAAGCCATCAGGACGAGGCTGAATCGCATAACTCAG
Organism: Acinetobacter sp. YH12041; assembly: GCF_013419975.1. Taxonomy (NCBI): domain Bacteria; kingdom Pseudomonadati; phylum Pseudomonadota; class Gammaproteobacteria; order Moraxellales; family Moraxellaceae; genus Acinetobacter; species Acinetobacter sp. YH12041. The sequence continues at coordinate 11,554 of NZ_VOZC01000026.1, forward strand.
CTCCATGCCAAATTGCGAACCATCTCCTAATAAGCGCTTAAACCCCTCAATATCTTCTGGTGTACTAATCACTAGGACTTCACGAATACCGGCCAACATTAATACCGATAAGGGGTAATAAACCATTGGTTTATCATAAATCGGAAGTAACTGTTTTGAGATTCCTTTGGTAATAGGATGCAAACGTGTACCTGAGCCACCTGCCAAGATAATCCCTTTTGTTGTTCTTAACATTATACTGCCTCCCCTAAACGTTCACGCTGATAAGAACCATCCTGAACACGCTGACACCATTCCAGATTATTCAGATACCATTGCACCGTTTTCCGGATACCTGTTTCAAAGGACTCTTGTGGCTTCCAACCCAGTTCGCGCTCGATTTTTGAAGCATCAATCGCATAACGTAAATCATGACCTGGCCGATCGTTAACAAAAGTAATGAGGCTTGTATAAGTTTTTCCCTCCAGACGAGGCTTGAGCTCATCCAGAATTTTGCAGATGGTTTTAACCACCTCAATATTCTGTTTTTCATTATGCCCCCCGATATTGTAGGTTTCTCCCACGATGCCTTCGGTTGCAACCTGATATAAAGCACGCGCATGATCTTCTACAAAAAGCCAGTCCCGGATCTGTTGACCATTGCCATAAACCGGCAATGACTTACCATCCAGGGCATTTAAGATCATTAAAGGAATCAATTTTTCAGGAAAGTGATAAGGACCATAATTATTTGAACAGTTCGTGATTACGACTGGCAAACCGTAGGTTCTATGCCAAGCCCGAACCAAATGATCCGAACTGGCTTTACTTGCTGAATAAGGTGAGCTTGGTAAATAAGGCGTAGTTTCAGTAAATAAGTCTGTTGTACCTTCTAAGTCTCCATATACTTCATCCGTTGAAATATGATGGAACTTGAATCTAGACTTTTTAATCGTAGATAGATTTTGCCAATACTTTCGGGCTACTTCCAATAAGGTGTAAGTTCCCACAATGTTTGTATTAATAAATTCTGCCGGACGATCAATCGAACGGTCCACATGAGACTCTGCAGCCAGATGCATAACGATATCTGGCTGAAACTCTAAAAATAATCGGGTTAAAGATACATGGTCGCAAATATCAGTTTGCGTAAATTGATAACGAGGATGATCCGATACAGAAATAAGTGACTCCAGATTACCTGCATAAGTTAACTTATCAACATTTAATACATGATGTTCAGTCTCGTTAATGAGATGCCGAATGACGGCAGATCCAATAAAACCGGCCCCACCGGTTACCAATATATTCATCACCATTTTGATTATCCTTTAATATTTTTTATTTTACTTTTCACAAATTATTTTTAATGTGTTAATGCCGTCTAGGCATATCTGTTTTTATTGATTTGTCTATAAGATATATTAATTTTATTACACAAACTACCCATAGAGCAGCTAATCATCAAATGTAGTTACATTTTACAAATCCGGATAATGTTTTTTAAACTTAGTCCATCTTATATAGGCTCCAAGTTTTTTAGATAATTTTCCACTAATATTAATTTAACAATCACCTAAACTAATTAAATATTATTTTAATTAACAACAGATTATTTTGATTACTATAAAGATAAAGTATTTTAAATTCTATTAAAATATAATTGAATATTAAGAAAAATCAATGATCTAAAAAACCTCTAGATTAGATAAAAATTATATGAAAATACTTTTCTATATTAATTTCAGGGCTTAATTCCTTCTATCATTGAAGAATAGTACTTATTTAAAAAATAACAATTGGAAACAATTAATATTCTAATGCTATCTTAAGCAATTCACTATATCTCTATAGCTTATTTAATCACGGTTTCACGTCCATTTTCGTCAATCTTACAGTTAAATTTCAGCTCAAACTTGTTAAATTGACTTAAGAATAGCTATAGACAAGGTATGTGATCTATTATATTTTTTAGACGTTAATCACATAAACCGAATTCAAAAAAATTAATAATTATTAATAAATACCAATTCTGAACATATAAAAATAAAGGGGTTTCAAGTGAACTATAGACACCTTTTAGGTACTTTTACCTTAAGCCTATCTCTGGTTGGATGTGCAGCAACATCCGGCTTTCAAACGTATGATTTACCGACAGAAGGAATCTATCAAACTGAACTGGGAACTCCAGTCAATCTGGTGAAACTGACTCAGGATACATTACCTGTAGTACAGTCTGCGCAAACGCATAATCTCAGTCATTATGCTCCTCTATTTCAGACTGAGGTGCAGGATTACCGCTTGAATCCAGGAGATATTTTATCTTTCCAGCTATGGGCTTATCCCGAAATTAGTGCCGTTCCTACAGCAAGTGACAATAACAATGGTTATCAGATTGACCGGAATGGTTATATCCAGTTTCCATTCATCAATCGTTATAAAGCAGCCGGAAAAACCCTTCCACAAGTGAATCAGGAAGTACGACGTCTGTTAATTCCTTATTTGAATAATCCAGATGTGGTCGTGAGAGTAATTTCCTATCAGGGACAGCGTTATTCAGTAGTGGGGAATGTAAAATCAGCTGGACAATTTTATCTGACTGATCAGCCGGTAAGTGTGTATACGGCGCTGGGCCTAGCCGGTGGGATTAATGAACAAGGTGATTCCACTTCAATCCAGCTCGTACGCCAAGGTGTGACCTATGATCTGAACACAATTGCTTTGGAAAAAGCTGGGTATTCCTTACACAAGCTACTGATTCAACCCAATGACACCCTGTATATCAGTCCTCGGGAAAACCAGAAAATCTATGTCATGGGTGAAGCCGGCACCAATAAACCATTACCTATCCGTGATCAGGGCATGACGCTCGCTGATGTACTGGGTGAAAGCGAAGGTATTAATCCATATTCTGCCAATCCGAGTCGAATTTATGTCTTGCGTGGCAATTCTGACAACAAGATGACTGAAATCTATCACTTAAGTCTAAAAAATCTGGGAGATTTTGGTCTGGCTAAACAGTTCAAGATGAATAGTAACGATATTGTCTATGTTGATGCTACTGGTCTGACCCGTTGGGAACGCGTAGTGAGCCAGATTCTTCCATTTTCATATGTCGCTGGTTCAGCTATACGATAGGTGAAAGTATGAAAATTAAAAATCTTTTAGCAATCTGTTTTGGACATGTTAATCATCAATTAGTGAATAAACATTTATTTATAAGATCTATCCGTACTTTCAGATTAAATCTATAAGGCTGGATCAACTAAATAATGACTGTTAGTACTAATAAAAACACTATTTTTAATTCCTCCATGGACTTCACCTGTAACTCCATGGTGCCCGAAAACCAGATATGAAACAGATTAGATGAAAGACAACATTATTCTGATCAGAATCAGAATGTCTGGTCTTTAGCGGACTCGACATCCCAAGAGAGGATAAAAAACAGAATATTGAGGATCCTTTCTCGCAGGGAGCAGCAAGTCATTGATGCATTTTTTTTGAGTTAATTCAAAATGGCATCAGCGACTGGAAAAATCACTTTTAAACTTTTAGATAGTAAAATTATGAACAAAAATAACAATACCGATAATATGATTGACCTAAAAGGGGTGTTCTTTTCCCTGCTCGCGCAATGGAAGCTCATCCTGCTATGTGGTTTGCTCAGCCTGATTGTAGTGCTGCTTTACCTACGTACCGCAGCAATTAACTATAAGGTTGATGCAATCGTCCAGGTCGAAGAAAGTAGAGGCTCATCAGCTGCTTTACTTGGCAGTCTGTCCAGCATTGTGAGTCAGATGTCTTCATCCAATGCCGAGATTGAGGTTTTAAAATCACGTACGATTCTCGAATCCGTAATTGACCGTTTAAATCTGGATCTGCATATTGCCAGCACTGAAGACTCTTTTATCAACCGTTTGATTCAAGGCAGAACTTCTCAAACTGAATATCAGACCGAAACTGTACGCTTTAAAGATGGTCAAAAAAGCTTCGATATCCGTCAGTTTGAAGTCCCTGTAGCCTATCTGGATAAAAATTTGCTGCTGAAATTTCAACAACAGAGCTTTAGCCTGATCAATCCACTGACCGAAGAAATCGTCTTTCAAGGCGCACTAAACCAGCCGGTTGAGGCTAAAGCTGCACAGGGCGACTGGAAAATTGCTATCTTTACTCAAGATAATCTCGATAACAGCTATCAGGTGAAAAAGCTCTCATTGCCTTCAGCGATCGATTCTATTCTCGCCAATTATACAATTACAGAAAAAGGTGATCTGAGCGGTGTTCTACAACTTCGCTATCAGGGTCAAGATAAACAGCACATTACTAAAGTCCTGAATACGATTTTAGCAGTTTACAGCCAGCATAATATTACACGCCGTTCAACAGACACTGCACGAACACTGGCTTTCCTGGATGAACAATTGCCGGATTTAAGAAAACAGCTTGATGATGCAGAGTTTGCCTTCAATCGCTTCCGCCAAAAATATAATACTGTGGATATCACCAGAGAATCAGAATTATATTTAAATCAGAGCGTGAATTTAGAATCACAAAGAGCCCTACTTGAACAGCGACAGGCGGAAATAGGTGCCAAGTATGCAGCTGCCCATCCGGCCATGCGTGAAATTACCGCCCAACTTCGCGTAGTGAATGGCAAGATTCGTGAGTTGAATTCAACACTTAAAAATATCCCAGAGATTCAACGCCAGTATTTACAACTGTCTCGTGACGTTGAAGTGAAACAGCAACTGTATACTAATCTGGTAAATTCTTATCAGCAACTGCGTGTTGCTAAAGCAGGTGAAAGCGGTAATGTTCATATTATTGATACCGCACTTGAACCAGTTGACCAGATTCAACAGAAACAGCCTCTGATTTTATTTTTAACCTTCTGTTTCGGTATTTTTCTGGGCATCCTGGTGGCGTTGTTGCGTAACATGCTACGTTCTGGTGTGAAAGATAGCAGTCAGATCGAATATCAGTTAGACCTGCCAGTCTATGCCAATATCGCTCATTCGACTGTTCAGAAACCTGGCCTGAAATTACTGAAAAAGAAAAAAATGCCTTTCTTATTGGCATTGAAACACAGTGATGATATGGCAGTTGAAAGCTTAAGAAGCATTCGTACAGCGAGCCACTTTGCTCTGACTCAGGCCAAAAACAATATCATGATGATTTCAGGTCCAGCACCAAAAGTTGGAAAATCTTTTGTTGCCAGCAATCTGGCCGTCATCATGGCAGAGAAAAATAAGCGTGTACTGATCATTGATGCAGACCTGCGCCGTGGTCATATACACAAATATTTTAATCTGGATAACCAGTATGGATTAACTGAATATCTGAATGAACACGTGTCTTTGGATAAAGTGGTACAAACCACCAATGTGCCGAACTTAAATGTCATTAGCTGTGGTGAAAATGCAACTAATCCAGCTGAGCTTCTGAATTCAGAACGCTTCCAGGAGTTGTTGCAAAAACTGATTCCACACTATGACCATATTATTATTGATACTCCACCGGTACTGGCTGTTACGGATGCGATCATTGTTTCCCGATACGTCGGACTTAATCTGGTTGTAGCACGCTATGCAAAAACCCAGATGAAGGAACTGGCACTTACAGTAAACCGCTTTAAACAGGCTGGCAGTACTGTCAATGGTCTGATCCTGAACGATATCCAGCGTTCAGCAGGTGGCAGCTATAGCTATGATTATACATATAGTTATAAGCCGAAAGCCAAAACCAGCTAATCTAATAGCTCCTAAAAAAAACCAGCAATCATTGCTGGTTTTTTCTTTTTTGAGTCGTACCAAATGCAGGTATTCACTTGCTAAAAAACCACCCGTTCTACAAGATTTCTTAAAATTTTCTGCTAAGATGGACTGAACCTCAACGATAACATTAGATTGGACAAATACATGAGTAAGGCCTTACCGATTGCCGTCGCTGTTCTTTTAGGCGGTGCCGCGCTAGTACCTGTTTACTATGCAACTCAAAACCCTGCTACTCAAACTACAAAAGCATCTAAAGATGCCTCTGCTGTCTCTAAAATCAGCTATGCACTCGGTTATGAAGTGGCGCATCAGACTCCTCCTGAGCTGGACATTAACAGTTTTGTGACCGGTGTACGTGAAGGACATGCGCGTTCTGCACCTGCCTATACGGAAGAAGAATTACAGGCAGCTTATGAGCAGTTCCAGAAAGAAATGCAACAAAAGCAGCTTGATAGTGCAAAACAGGCTCAAGCTTCAAGTGATACTTTCCTGACTGAAAATGCGAAAAAAGCAGGTATTAAAACAACTGCTTCCGGCTTACAGTACCAAGTCACGAAAGAAGGTACAGGTAAACAGCCAAAAGCCTCTTCAATTGTGAAAGTACATTACACTGGTAAACTGGTAGATGGCACTGTATTTGACAGTTCAGTAGAACGCGGTGAACCGATCGAGTTTCCATTAAATCAAGTCATTCCAGGCTGGACTGAAGGTCTGCAGCTGATGAAAGAAGGCGGTAAGGCAACTCTATATATTCCGTCAAATCTGGGTTATGGTGAACAGGGTGTCCCTGGTACGATTCCTCCGCATAGCACTTTGATTTTTGATGTGGAATTAATCGAAGTAAAATAATACAAATAGGGAGAGCGACCAGCTCTCCTTTATTTTTGAGAATTGATAATGAAAATACAAATCAGTTTAATGGTTTTGCTGCTCAGTTCAGGCAGCCTTTTTGCTAAAGAGATCAATAATACAAGTAGTGAAGCTGAGAAGATTGGCTACAGCTTTGGTTATCTGATGGGTCGTAGTAATGCTGACACTTTAAAGGATCTTGATTTAGATGCATTTAGCCAGGGCCTAAAGACAGCCGCTGCTGGACAACAATCCAGTTTAAGCGATGAAGAAATGACCCAAGTGCTGACTCAGTATAAACGTCAAAGTGATGCCAAAGAACTGATTGTGCTGAAACAGAAAGCTGAAGAAAATGCCAAAGCTGGCAAAGCATTCTTGCAGGAAAATGCGAAAAAGCCAGGCGTTAAAACTACCAAATCTGGTCTGCAATACCTGGTACTGAAAGAAGGTAAAGGGAAATCACCAAGTGCTAACAGTAATGTCCGTGTGCATTATGAAGGTCGCCTGATTGATGGTACCGTTTTTGACAGTTCGATTGCCCGCCAGCAGCCAGTCGATTTCCGTACCACCCAAGTGATTACTGGCTGGACAGAAGGCTTACAGCTGATGAAAGTCGGTGCTAAATACCGCTTCTTTATCCCCGCTGATCTGGCCTATGGACAGATTGGTTCGGGAGATATCATTGAACCAAATAGTACCCTGATTTTTGATATCGAATTACTGGAAATTATTAAATAAAAATTCCTTTAATTGTAAAAGTTAAAAAGAGAGGCAAATTATTTGCCTCTCTTTTTTTGTACTGATGAGAAACGAATTAGTTGGAGCTTTTCATGTATATTCATAGCAGTTTTGCTATTTTATAGTTTAATCAAAATATTCAACAACAATAGAGGACTTCAGCATGGCAGCAATCAAGACCCGCGAAATTCAATATACTGCGCAGGATGGCAGCACTTTGATTGGTTATTTTGCCGCACCGGAAACTGATGCACCTGTAGCCGGTGTTATCGTGGCACCCGAATGGTGGGGCCGCAATGACTATACTGAACAGCGTGCCCGTGAACTGGCGGAACATGGGTATGCCGCGCTGGCAATTGATATGTATGGTGACAAGAAAGTAACCACCAACTCTGATCAGGCCTATCAATGGATGATGCAGACGTTTGAAGATCCGGACACTATCGTGAACCGTGCGAAAGCTGCTTTAGATACTTTGGCGGCACAGGATGAAGTCAATCCGGAAAAACTGGCTGCGATTGGTTTCTGCTACGGTGGTAAAGTGGCTCTGGATCTGGCTCGCTCAAATGCACCGTTAAAAGCTGTGGCTACTTTCCATGCCAACCTGTCTCCTAAAGCACCTGCACAGGAAGGCCAGGTACAGGCAGAAATTCTGGTCCTACATGGCGAAAAGGACAGTATGGTGAGCCTGGATGATGTCGCCAGCTTTAAAGAAGAAATGCAGGCGGCTAAGGTCGAGCATAATGTGATTGTATTTGAAAATGCCAAGCATGGATTCAGTAACCCGCTGGCGGATGAGCGCGCCAAGGCCAATGGTGTCGATCTGGGCTACAATGCTGAAGCAGAGAAACAAAGTTTGGCTGCCATGTATGAATTACTAGCACGACAACTCGCCTAATAACAGATAAATTGATCCGGCTCATGATCGAGCTGGGTCATACATGAAAAAAATAAATTCAATGAAAGGAGCCAATATCATGACTGAAAATAACTGCCCGTACTGTAATTTTGACGAATACGATATTCTGGCTAAAAATGATTTTGCTGTCGTGTTACCTGAACCCAACTCCCTGTCCAAAGGACATTATGTAGTTACTCCATTACGTCATGTGGCGTCATTTTTTGAAATCACAGATAAAGAACGTAAGAGCATGATGTCCTTACTTGAACAGGCTCGTAATGAATTGCAATTACGCTATCAGCCTTCCGGTTTTCATGTCGGGTTTAATGATGGCGAAGTATTTCAGGAAAAATCAGAACATTTACACATTCATATTATCCCACGTTATGAAGGCAAGGTATTAAAGCTGGATGCACGCTGGGGCATTGAAGAATAAGAATTTAAATTTTTTTCCCGAGTGAATGCTTTTCGAAGTGTTCACTTGTCCCTTCCATTTATTCATTTTTACTCTTTTTCAGTCTTGCTGTTTTAGCAGACTTTTCATCTTTTAGCTGGGTCTCTTCAGTTATACTAGGCCTCGTTTTCCAGTTTGTTCTATCTTCATGTTTGTATTTTCAGATGCCCTTTTAGAATGGTTTGATGTGCATGGCCGTCATGATTTGCCGTGGCAAGTGGCTGATGATCCCTATAAGGTCTGGGTCTCTGAAATCATGCTACAGCAGACTCAGGTCAAAACCGTGCTGCAATATTTTGAGCGGTTTATTCAACGTTTTCCGACAGTACAGGACTTAGGTACAGCTTCTTGGGATGAAGTCGCACCCTATTGGGCTGGGCTGGGCTATTATGCTCGTGCCCGCAATTTGCATAAGGCAGCCGGTATTGTAGCAAGGCAGGGGCATTTCCCGACGAGCCTAGAAGAATGGATCGCCCTGCCCGGCATTGGCCGCTCAACCGCGGGAGCCTTAATGTCTTTGGGTTTACGTCAGTACGGCGTGATCATGGATGGTAATGTCAAACGGGTGCTGGCACGATTTTTTGCGATCGAAGATGATCTGTCTAAACCGGTTCATGAACGTGCCTTGTGGGAGCTTGCTGAACAGCTTTGCCCGGTTGAACGGAATCATGACTATACCCAGGCGATTATGGATCTCGGTGCGACCGTCTGTACTCCGAAAAAGCCTTTATGCCTGTATTGTCCAATGCAGCAACATTGCAAGGCACATCAACAGGGTCTGGAAAATGAATTGCCCTTTAAAAAAGCCAAAAAGCCGGTACCGGTCAAAGCAGCTCAAGTGCTGTTGATCCAGTCAGGTGATGAATGGCTATGGCAGCAACGTCCTAATAGTGGTCTTTGGGGCGGGCTTTGGTGTCTGCCAATTATTGAAGACACTCATACATTTGAACAACTGTGCCAGCAACTGGGTCTGAAAAATCTCGTACAAAAGATCCAGATCAGCCACAGTTTCACCCATTTTACCTGGCAGCTTGAAGCCATGGTTTTTGCAGTCGATGCAGATCAGCAGGAACATCTGGCGATTGAGTTACAAGGCTTCTGGATGAACCCGGAAACTGCAGTCAATGCAGGTATTCCAACCGCCATGAAAAAATTGATTTCTACCGTAAATTTATGACATAGTCTGGGACAAGAAGAATCATACTGGCCTCATTTAAGGATAAATATTTTGCGCCATTCTCTTGCGTTTGTCGGGCTTTCTTTGGTGATGTTATTTCTGGTGGCGTGTAGTAGCGCACCGAAACATCCTTCTGCGGTTCAGCTTAATCCGGCACTGGTCAAAAAACTGAATCATATGCGTATGCCCTCTTCTCTGCCGATTCCGGTAGATCGGGTCCAGGCTCGTGAATTGAAAGATACCTGGGGAGCTTCGCGTAGTAGCGGCCGTTTGCATGAAGGCATTGATATTCTGGCTCCACGTGGAACCAAGGTTCGTAGTGCGACGCCTGGTCTGATCGCGGATTTACGGAATAACAATTTGGGTGGTAAAGTAGTCTGGATTCTGGGTCCAGGTGGTGCCTGGCATTATTATGCACATCTGGATGGTCATAAGCGTGGCCTGAAAGTTGGTGACTATGTCAAAAAGGGCGATGTCATTGGTTATGTCGGTAATACTGGCAATGCCCGGCATACTGCGCCACATCTGCATTATGGTCTCTATTTAAATGGTAAGGGCCGTGGTGTTGTTAACCCTTATCCATATTTACGTTAATTTTAGGAAGTTTACATGTCAGAAGCGTTGATCAACCGTCTGGTCGAATTTGCTGAATCAGGCAATCAACAGAAAATCGTGCTCAATGGCCAGACCTATCAGGGCTGGATCATGGAAATTACCGAAGAGGCGCTTCTGATCAGTACTGGTTATGCTGATAAAAGTGGTAAGGATATGTGGATCCAGTTCAGTGATCTGCAGCAGGCAGAACTCTCCTACTGGGACAATCAGCAAGATCAGTGGACGACATTTAAATTATAAGATAATCAAAAAAGGAGCATCCCTTGACGATCCAACGCTGTGGCTGGTGCTCTGATGATTCTCTGTATACTGCTTACCATGATCAGGAATGGGGACAGGCGCTGCATGATGAAAAACGCCTATTTGAAATGCTGTGTCTGGAAGGCCAACAGGCCGGTTTAGCCTGGATTACCGTACTCAGAAAACGTGAATCTTATCGCAAACATTTCTTTCAATATTCGATTGAAACGATTGCTTCTTTTACAGATGAGCAACTCACCGCAAAACTGCAAGATGCTAGTCTAATTCGGCATATCGGTAAACTAACTGCGATTCGTGATAATGCCCGGACCTGGCAACAGCTTAAATCTCAAGAAATTGATGTGGTCACATGGTTGTGGTCCTTTGCCCATCAGCCCCGGTTAAATAATGATGTTGCAGATTATCGTCAGGCTCCAGCACAAACCATTGAAAGCCAGAACATGTCCAAAGCCTTAAAAAAAGCAGGCTTTAAGTTTGTCGGTCCTACGATCTGTTATGCCTTTATGCAGGCAGTTGGCATGGTCGATGACCATGAAAATCACTGTCACTTTAAAACAATATCCTCCCATTCAAATAAGAGCTGAATCTATGTCCACTAATACTATTCAAGCCTATGCCGCAATGTCTGCCGGTGCTGCTCTGGAACCTTATCAATTTGATGCAGGTGAACTTCAGCCGCATCAGGTCGAAGTGAAAGTTGAATACTGCGGCCTATGCCATTCTGATATTTCAGTACTCAATAATGACTGGGGATCTTCAGTATATCCTGTGGTGGCCGGACATGAAGTCATTGGAACCATTACACAACTGGGTTCTGAAGCCAAAGGTCTAAAAGTAGGTCAACGTGTCGGTATTGGCTGGACTGCGGAAAGCTGCCAACATTGCGATCCTTGTATTTCAGGCCAGCAAGTGCTGTGTACCGGTGGTCAGGTTGCAACCATCGTCGGTCATGCAGGCGGTTTTGCAGATAAAGTCCGTGCTGGCTGGCAATGGGCAATTCCCTTACCCGAAGATCTGGACCCAGAAAGTGCAGGTCCCCTGCTCTGTGGCGGGATTACTGTATTTGATCCGATTCTGAAACATCAGATTCAGGCTATTCACCACGTCGGTGTCATTGGTATTGGCGGTTTGGGACATATGGCGATCAAGCTGCTGAAAGCATGGGGTTGTGAAATTACCGCCTTTACTTCAAATCTGGATAAAACCGATGAGCTGAAAGCTATGGGTGCAGACCATGTAGTGAATAGTCGTGACCCAGCAGCGCTTAAACCGCTCCGTGGTAAATTTGATCTATTAATGAGTACTGTAAATGTCACACTAGACTGGCAGGCTTATTTATCAACACTGGCACCAAATGGTACTGTACATATGCTGGGCTTACCACTGGAACCCATGCAAATTTCTGCAGGTTCACTGATTGGCGGTGCTAAATCAGTGACTGGCTCGCCGACAGGTTCACCAGCAGCTTTACGTCAATTATTAAAATTTGCGGCACGTAAAAATATTGCGCCACAAATTGAGTTATTCCCAATGTCGGAAATTAATGCTGCGATTGAACGTCTGCACTCAGGCAAAGCCCGTTACCGGATCGTACTGAAAGCCGATTTCTAATTTGTACCAATCATCAGTAAATCTAGATCTGCCCTAGCCTCATGTTAGGGCAGATTTTTTTATGGCTGTATTTATAAATAATTGGTTTATAAATATTTAGCCAGCTTCTGAGCCAGAAATTCAATAAATAGATGTACCCGTTTAGGCAGATGCTCCTGACGGTAATAGACTGCATGAATTTTTTGATAATGTAGCTCAATCTGATCTTCAAATAACGCCTGTAAACGACCCGCCTGCAAATCGTCCTCGACCAGAAAGCGTGACAGACAGGTAATACCTACCCCGTATAAAGCTAATTGACGGACAGTTTCCCCATTGGGTGCTCGAATCTTTGGCTTTACAGTGATAGGTTCGCCATCCAGCCGAATCGGCCAGGTGTTCAAATGTGTAGGCTGACTAAATCCCAGCAAAGTGTGCTCCGATAAATCTGCCACTGATTGCGGTCTGCCTTTCTGCTGTAAATATTCAGGACTGGCCACAATATACAAACGGCTGCGGCATAATAATCTGGCATGCAGGCTGGAATCATGCAGTTCTCCAAAGCGGATCGCGACATCGGTTTTATGTTCCAGCAGATCAATCACCTGATCATGATTATTTAGTTCAATTTCGATGTGGGGATAACGCTGCATAAATTCCTGAATTAGCGGCACGATTACATGCAGTACAAAAGGTGTCGCTGAATCGACCCGAATCAATCCTGAAGTATCACTATCTGATTTCAGTAAGGCATCTTCAGCTTCTGCCAGATCATTGAGAATTTTGCGCGCCTTTTCTAGAAATAGCTGGCCTTCTTGAGCCAGTTTCAGCTTACGTGTGGTTCTTTCTAAAAGAGTAACATTTAACTTATTTTCCAGACGTTGCAATGCCCGACTGACACCCGAAGTGGTTTGTCCCAAACGCTCTGCCGCCATGACAATAGAACCACTATCCACAATAGTGACAAAAGCCTGTAATTCTTCAATCGTCGATTTCATTTGTCACTCTTTTATTGATTTTCGGTCAATAATATTTTGCAAATTCAGCTATTTTTTCGCAACAATAAAAAGCACAAAATACTCAACATCGAAAATACTTAAAGATTAAAGCTATGAATATTGTTCCTCAATTTGGTGTTGGTACCTTTCGCCTGTCTGGACAGACCGTCATTGATTCAGTCAAAACAGCCCTGGAAGTCGGTTATCGCGCCGTAGATACGGCACAGATTTATGCCAATGAAGCGGAAGTGGGTCAGGCTATTGCAGAAAGCCAAGTTAATCGTAACGAGCTATTCATTACCACCAAAATCTGGACAGATCATTACGCACCAGACAAATTAATTCCAAGCCTCAAAGAAAGCCTGCATAAACTACGTACCGATGCAGTCAATCTAACGCTCATTCACTGGCCTGCACCTCGTTTAGGCGTTCAAATTCCTGAGCTGATGCAGACTTTATTAGAAGCCAAACAGCAAGGTCTGACAGAGCATATCGGTGTGTCCAATTTCAATATTGAGCTGACCCAACAAGCCATTGATACGATTGGTCTGGAGCATATCGCCACTAACCAGATTGAACTCAGTCCTTATTTACAAAATCAGCGTCTGGTCAATTTCCTACAATCTCAGAAGATTGATGTCACCTCTTATATGACACTGGCCTATGGCAAAGTGCTAAATGATCCTGTCCTGCAAGGAATTGCTGCCCAACATCAGGCTTCGACTGCACAAATTGCACTGGCTTGGGCCTTACAAAAAGGCTTTGCGGTGATTCCATCTTCAACCAAACGTGAACATCTGCTTGCCAATCTGGCAGCGCAGGAGATACAGCTGACCCAGGAAGAAATGGCTTTGATCAGCACCTTGGAGCGCAATGGCCGTGAGGTTGATCCGGACCAGCTTGCGCCTATCTGGGATTAAACAGAAACCATGAAAATTAATTTTCCTTTGCTTGCACTGGCAGTTGGTGCCTTTGCAATTGGTACCACTGAATTTTCTCCAATGGGTTTTTTGCCGGAAATCGCCCGTGATCTGGAGATTTCGATTCCTCGTGCCGGGATGCTGATCAGTGCCTATGCCTTAGGGGTAATGCTAGGTGCACCGCTAATGACCCTGTGGTTAAGCCGTTATTCCAAACGTAAATCTCTCATTTTACTGATGGCGATTTTTACGACTGGCAATATTCTGGCGACATTAGCGCCTAATTATCTGGGGCTGATGGGAGCACGCATCATCACCAGCCTGAACCATGGTGCTTTCTTCGGAATTGGTTCGGTTGTCGCGGCCAGTGTCGTTCCGAAAGATAAACAGGCCAGCGCCGTAGCCATGATGTTTATGGGCCTGACCATTGCCAATATTGGCGGGGTACCACTGGCAACCTGGATAGGACAACATATCGGCTGGCGTACGGCTTTTCTGGGTATTTCCCTGCTTGGTTTGCTGACCATGTTCTCCCTATGGAAAGCCTTGCCTGAAGGTCAAAGCAGCCAAAAACCGGATGTAAGGCAGGAGCTGCAAGTCCTGACCCGTTTACCAGTGGTGTTAGCTTTATTGACCACCGTGATGAGCGCGGGTGCCATGTTTGCTCTCTATACTTATATTGCGCCAAGTCTGCAAAGCTTTACTCAGGCTTCCCCTGCATTGATTACTTTGATGCTGGTACTAATTGGAGTAGGTTTCTCGATTGGTAATCATCTGGGTGGCAAGTTTGCAGACCTATCCTTAGATAAAACCCTGATCGGCTTTTTAATCTTGCTCATGCTGATGATGCTGCTCTTCCCGATTCTGGCAAGCACAGCTCTTGGCGCAGGTCTGGCATTAATCATCTGGGGTGCTGCTGCCTTTGCCGTAGTTCCACCTTTACAGATGCGAGTCATGTCCGTGGCTTATGATGCGCCTGGACTGGCTTCTTCGGTAAATATTGGTGCCTTTAACCTCGGGAATGCTTTGGGTGCGATTGCGGGAGCCAGTGTGCTAAATCTGGGACTTAGCTATAGTGCGGTTTCATTTACCGGTGCTGGGCTCAGTGCTGTTGCTTTGCTTCTGGTCGTGACTCAAATGAAACTGGCTCCACAGCAAGATATTCCTGCGCAGCAATGCTCTTAAAATTTCCTTCATCAAAAAGTCCGCCTGATGCGGACTCTTTATTGGCTATTTAGCGTAAAGCTTCAGGTAACACAGGCGTTGCCACAGGTTTAGCCAGTTCGGTTTTCATCTTTTGCAGCATCTGATAAGGCTGCTGCTGCACAAACATATTCACAAAGGTCAAAGGAATCGAACCTTCAGGATTGGCATAACCATAAGTAGATACCTTGACCTTGTTATTCGCCAGTTTCTGGAAAGTCCAGTCTCCCTGATAATCAGTCAAACGTACATAATTCGGATTTAGGGCATAACCGGTCTGAATCGCTTTATTCTTGATGGTGATCTGGCCATTTGCATCCTTGATCATTTTACCCTGCACAATCAGATCACGATCTTTTAAAGGAAATGGAAAATCCAGCACCATATACAGGATAAAATCACCTTTTTTATCATCACGCGACAGCACCTTGATACTGCCCATATAAGGCACCCATTTCACTGCATGATCAACATCCAGAATTAAAGAGACGGCATTCTCAATCGGGACATTGTAGGTGGTTTCGGCTTTATAGAGAAAAACGGGATTCCGCTCATCCTGATAGGTCCAGACTTTAATATTATTTTTATTAATGCTGAGCTTGGCATTCTGCACAGAGGTCGACTGTGCTGTAGCGGCAAAGGCTACAGCACACGCCATTAATATTAATTTCTTCATTCCATTGTCATCTTATTTTAGTTTTAAGTTATTTTTATATAGGATTTTGACGAAAATTTATACTTGAATATCGTTAAAACCAAGTACATCCTTCATGTCATATTTACGCGCATCACGACCAACGACCCAAGCTGCGGCACGTACGGCACCCGCTGCAAAGTTCATACGATTGGTGGCTTTATGCGTAATTTCAACACGCTCGCCTTCGCCAATAAACATTGCAGTATGTTCACCGACGATATCACCGCCACGAATGGTCTGAAAACCAATGCTTTTACGTTCACGAGGACCCGTATGCCCTTCACGATGATATACCGCATCTTTTTTCAGATCACGACCCAGTGCTCCAGCAATCGCCTCACCCATCATAAGAGCTGTACCTGATGGCGCATCTACCTTATGACGGTGATGCGCTTCGATCACTTCAATATCGACCGTATCACCAAAGACTTTAGAGGCAAGTTCTAACAGTTTGATCGAAACGTTCACACCAACTGAATAGTTCGCTGCATAGACCACTGGCGTTTCTTTTGCAGATTCATCCAGATAAGCCTTTTGTTCGTCATTCATACCAGTAGTACCAATCACGATCGCAACGCCATTTTCACGGCAGATTTTAAGATGATTCACCGTCGCAGCAGGTGCTGTAAAGTCGATCACCACGTCACAGTCTTTGACCACTTCTTCAAGATGGCCGACAACCTTTACACCCAAGTTCCCTACGCCAGCCAGTTCACCGGCATCTGCACCAATGAGTGAGCTTTCAGGGCGCTCAACAGCTGCTGCCAATTGGTAACCGGCTTCTTTCACCGCCTGAATAAGGATGCGTCCCATACGGCCGCCTGCGCCTAAAATCCCAATGCGTGGTGTCGCTGACATAACATAGTCCTGATGTTGATTCGAAATTGCTCTTACTATAGCAAAACTCGCTCATAACACTAAGATTGATCGCATAAAAATCAATGAAAAGAATTAAAGAGGGTCATGAGGGTTTTTGATATGCAGTCCATATAAACAATAGTTTATGGCTGAGTAAAAAGAAAAATAATTCCATTAGAGGAATAATGATTAAATGCTTAGTCAGAGATAAACTCATTTAAAGAAAAATCTAGTTAATAAGAATTAGTTTCTAATTATAAGTAATTGAATTTAATAAAATAATAAATATTTTTCCATAATAAGTATGATCTTGATTTTTCATATTTAGAACATTTGTATTTAAGGGAAATATATTGAAAATCCAGTTTGACCGCCTCAGCAATATAAGTACCACTGATATTATTGAACTAAATACCCATCATCGTGTACTGAAGCATATGCCTTTAGCGCATGGCATTATTTTCGATGAAGCACGATGTATTGCTTGGGTAAATAAAAGTATAAATCCATAATACTTTTTTAAATTTAAGAATGTTTAAGGATCAAGCATCAAGTAGTTGACCAACTTCCAAGCTGGTATATCCACGTTCTTTAAAGATCAAAATAATCGCTTTTTTATAATCTTCACAAATAGATGTTTTATATTTAGTGATAAGTTGAATCTCGGAATTCAGCTCCAGATCATTTTTTAAGGTCAAGACTTCAGTAGAGATCTTATTAAAAATCTTTAAATTAAACATATAGGCACCTGTTATCAGTTGTAGCGGCCCGACTACAACAAATACCTGCCTTAGCTCAGCTAGACACCCTTGGTCGCAAGGATTACAAATTAGAAAAAGTTCTGCAAGTTTTGAGGAATTGACAGATTAAATAACCTTCTAAATCCTGCCTATTTAGTAAGATTGTCAGCCTAAAAATTAATTTTATATATCAATTTCTTAATAATCTCATGATTGCTAAAAATTTAATAGGAACCAGTTTTTGTAACAATTCTTTTAATATTCCAGATTATTCATAATATTTTATTAGTTAAATAAATAGAGAGATCATTAATTCAAGATTTTCATATCCTGAGGATGAGGTCTTAAAAGACAAAGTATTTTTTCTATCTGGCAAAGGTAAAACCAGACTCTTTGTACGCTTTGGCTCACATCAATCTCGGCCTTTTGCTGCTATCCAGAATACTGGAAGTTTCCTATGATGAATTCATCAGGAACAGGAAGTTCCAAACAAGAATAACAATAGATCAGCACAAGGACAGTAAGGTACGACAGGAGTTATACCGAGCGAACCCATACGAAAAACCCCGGCAGGATGCTGGGGTTTTTCTTTTAGTATTTAAATTAAATTTCATCCTTTAAATGTGCAAATATGTGACATAAATCACATTAATAAATCCATTTTCTTATATATTTTGCCACTTGCTCAATTTTATGAGATTAATGATTAATCTTATATTTCAGTTATTTAAATAACATCAAACTACATTAGTAAACATAAGTACACACAAAAAAACATCAATATCTACATTTTATGTCAACATTTTTGCCAAGTGTACTGAGTAGTACACTATTTTTAATACAAGGAAATTTATATGAAATTAGTTCAATTAACTTTTGCCGGGGTAGCGTTAATTGCTGCATCACAAACTTTTGCTGCTGAAGAAGTAGCACAAACAGCTCCTGCTGCAACTGAAACAGCTGCGTCTGAAGTTCAAGCTGCTGAAGCACCTGCAAGCGAAGCTCCAGCATCAGAAGCTCAAGCAACTGAAGCTCAATAATATGACAGGATTTATATTTCTCTGCGTGAGGGGTATAAATCCTTCTTAAAAAGCCAATATCATTAAAAGAATAATTTTCTCATTATTTTTATCTAATAATTAACTTATACATCTTTTCCGAATTTAAGCTATAAAAAAGGACGCCTGAGCGCACTGCTGTCCCATAGTTTGCTTTAAATAAAAAAACCTGAGTCCTAACAGTTAAAATATGAGTGCAAACAAACACTTTAACGACCAGGATTCAGGTTTTGTCCCATCAGAATACCGTATTTCATGAG